>CAMCEP010000115.1 GCA_945873675.1 Asaia bogorensis | reverse complement strand
AGCACCATGCGCCGCGCACCAAGCCGATCCACCATGCCGCCCACCAGCGGGGATGAAACACCGCCCACCACCTGCCCGACCGAATAGGCGATGGAACTTTCCGCTCGGGTCCAGCGAAACTCGGCAATGAAAGCCAGCAGAAAAACACTGTAAGCATGCATCAGGCCGGCACTGATGGTGAAGGCCAAAAAGCCGCCCCCGAGGATGAACCAAGCGCGCCGCGAAGGGGCTTCCTTCATGCCGGGCCTGCCCTTGGCGCCGCGCGCTGCTGCTTCACCTTGCTATCACCCCTGGCCTGTTCGCTTCACGCCCCGCAGCATGGCGCCAGCCAAGCGCCGCGGCAATCCCGCCCCTTGGCGGCAGGCGCCTATCGGTTCATGCTGCGCCGGAAAGCGAGTTCGGAGGAAACATGAAGCCGCGTATTGTTGTTGTCACGCAATCCATGGTGGATGAGGCGGTGATCCAGGAGATGGCGCCGGATGGTTTTGATTTGCGCATCGCCAAGCCCGGCGGCGCGGATTGGAAGGAAGCGATGGCGGGGGCCGAATATCTGGTTGGCTTCGTGGATATGCTGGTGAAGGATGAGCTTTACGCCATCGCCCCCAAGCTGAAGCTGATCCAGGTATTGAGCGCGGGTTATGACCGCGCTGATATTGCCGCCGCGCGGCGTGGTGGCGTGCCCTTTGCCAATAATGGTGGCGCGAATTCCACCGCGGTTTCCGAACATGCGGTGTTGCTGATGCTGGCGGTATCGCGGCAATTGATCCGCCAACACGCCAATGTCGCCGCTGGTCGCTGGCGCGGCAATCAAACGCCGAAGCTTTATGAATTGCGCGGGCGCACGCTTGGCATTGTGGGGCTGGGGACCATCGGCAAGAAAACCGCGCGGCTCGCGCAGGCTTTCGGCATGACAGTGCATTATTATGATACCGCGCGGCTGCGCGAAGAAACCGAAGATGCGTTGAATGTGCGCTTCAGGCTGTATCGGGAATTGCTCAGGACATCTGATATCGTCTCGCTCCATGTACCGCTCAATGCCAGCACCAAGGGGCTATTGGGTGAGGCGGAATTGGCACTGATGAAGCCGACTGCCTTTTTGATCAATACCAGCCGCGGCCCGGTGGTGGATGAAGCAGCGCTTCATCGCGCGCTGTCTTCAGGCCAAATCGCCGGCGCTGGGCTTGATGTGTTTGATCAGGAGCCACCGCCGCCGGATAATCCGCTGTTCAGCCTGGATAATGTGGTGCTGACCGCGCATATGGCCGGCCCCACGCAGGACAGCAATATTGCCCGCCTGCGCAATGCTTTTGACAATGTGCAGCGCGTGGCGCGCGGCGAGGCGCCGCTTTGGGTCATTCCGGAATTGAACGAATAGGAAAGCCGATCATGTCATCCAACAATATCGCGCGCGCCATCGAAAAGCTGGTTGCTGTCCATAAGGGCGGCGCGCCCATCGCCAATCTTGGCGATGTCATACCAGGGAATGAGGCCGAGATCTTCGCCGTGCAGCGCGGTGTGCTGAAGGCGCTGGGTGGCGCTATTGGCGGCTGGAAATGTGCGACCCCGCCTGGCAAGCCCACTAATTTCGGTATCATGGCCGCCAGCGGCGCGCGCCAATCTGGCGGGCGTTGGGGGGTGGCGAATACGCGCCCTGTTGGCCTTGAAACCGAAGTTGCCTTTCGCCTGAAGCGTGATCTGCCACCGCGCGGCAGCGCCTATAGCCGCGAAGAGGTGCTGGATGCGGTGGATGCTGCCTTCCCGCTGCTGGAATTGGTGCAATCGCGCTATGCTGACCATAAGGTAGTGGCACCCGCTGAAGGCATGGCCGATAACATCGCGCATCTTGGCTATGTGGTGGGCGCTGATGTCGCGGACTGGCGGAGTTTTGATCTGCCCAATCTTGCTGTGCAGCAATCCTATGCCGGTGCGGTGCAAGTGGATCAGAAGGGAGGCAATCCTTCGGTTGATCCGGTGCTGCCTTTAGTCTGGCTCGCCAATCATCTGCATGGTCTTGGCGAGCATTTGCGCGCCGGTCAGGTGGTTACGACCGGCACCTATACGGGCTGCATCTTCGTCCCGCCCGGCCAGCGCGTGCAGGCCGGGTTTGCGGGATTTGGCGAGGTCGTTTGCGACCTCGCCAAATCCTAATCCGATAGTTACAAGCCAAGCTTGCCGGCAACACCCAATTCGCCGGCAAGCTTGGTCAATACCTCTATCGTCTTGTCTTCAATCTCAATACCATTGGCACGGCGATCAGCCTCACGCATCGCTTCAAGCTCACCAGGGTAGAAGACGCCCTGGCTGCCTTCCGCGGGCGGCGTGTCCTTCAGATAGCGCGCGAAATCCGCGACTTCCTGCTTGAATTGCGCGAGCGGGCGGAAGGCATCCACCTTGAACACCGCCATGAAGCAGCCGTCATTATGCCTACCCGTGGGTTCCACGCCAAAGCCAAGCCCAGTCAGCAAGCCGCAGAGAATTTCCACCATCGCCGCCAGGCCAAAACCCTTATAGCCTTCCGTGCCACCAAGCGGCAGCAAAGCGCCGCCCTTCTTCAATTGCGAAGGATCGCGCGTGGGTTTGCCATCTGCGCCAATCACCCAACCATCCGGCACTTCCTGCCCGCGCGCTTGCGCCAGAAACACCTTGCCGGCAGCAGCGGCCGAGGTTGCCATATCCAGCACAAATGGCCCGGCCAAATCCGAAGGCACCGCAATGGAAATCGGGTTGGTACCAAGCCGCGCTTCACGCCCACCGAAAGGCGCCACCGCCTTGGGGGACCGCCCGGAATCCGCCGTGCAAATGCCAATCATGCCAGCTTCAGCCGCCATGAGCGGATAGCTCGCCAAACGCCCGATATGCCCCTGCCGAAATACGGTGGCTGCCGCGACATTGGATGTCTGCGCCTTTTCGATGGTGTAGCGCATGGCCTTTTCGTTGGCGACGTATCCAAAACCCCAATGACCATCAATCACAGATGTGGTGGCGCTTTCCTGCACAATTTTCCATGGCGCACCGGGCACAATATGCCCAACCTTGATTCTTTCGATATAGCCCGGGATCATAATGATCCCATGCGAATCATGGCCCACCAGATTGGCGCTAGTGCAATGGCGCGCGACGGTTTCCGCCTCATCTGCTGGCGCGCCAGCAGCGATTAGAAGTGTACGGCCAATTTCCTTGACGCGATCAGCACTGAGTTTCGGCATGGTATTCCCCTTTTCAATCTTTCAACATCAATCGGGCTTGATCCCGCTGGCACGTACAACTTCGCCCCAACGTACCCAATCTTCCTGGATTACTTTGGCATAATGCTCGCGCGTGCCGCCAACCGGCGTCGCGCCAAAGCTGCGTACGCGTTCCGCGACATCGGGCTGGCGCAGAATGGCATCCAATTCCTGCGAAAGCCGGTCCAGAATGGGATCAGGCACGCCGCGCGGCGCCATGATGCCGCCCCAGAAAGTCACGTCATAGCCAGGCACGGTTTCGGCGAAGGTCGGCACATCGGGATAGGTTGGCGAACGTTCCGCGCTGGTGATCGCAATCGGGCGAATGGTGCCGGCTTCAATCAAAGCGCGTGTCGCAAACAGCGAATCACTCGCTAATTCCACATCGCCGCGCACCAGCGCCGTGAGGGAAGGGTTATTGCCATTATAGGGTACCATGGTCAGTTCTATACCCAAGCGCTGCATCAAAATGACCAGCGATAGGTGATTCACGCCGCCGCTGCCCGGATGCGAAATCGTCAGCCTGCCTTGGCGCTGCTTCGCCAATTCAATCACCTGCGGCAGTGTACGCGCTGGGAAATCGCTACGCGACACCAGCAGCAAAGGCGAGGATTGCGCCATGGAAACCGCGGAAAATGCCTGGGTCGGATCAAGCCCGGCGGCGCGGTTCACCAAAAGTGTAATCAGCGTGGAAGACGAGGCGAAAAGATAGGTATAGCCATCCGCTGGCTGACGCGCGACATGTTCCGCCGCCAGCAAAGTGCCCGCGCCTGGACGATTTTCAACAACGAAAGTACTGCCTGGGATACGCTCACCCAGCTTCGCTGCAAGCAAGCGTGCCATGATGTCATTGGCACCACCGGCAGCGAAGCCCACCACAATGCGCACCTGCCGCGCGGGCCAGGCTTGCGCATGCGCACGGCCTGTAAGCGCGCCGATAAGCGCGGGCGCAGCCAGCAAAGCGCCGCGGCGATGAATGCCCGTCATGGCCTTGTCTCCTCCGTCTTGTTTCTTGCCTGAAGGCTAAGCCCGCCCGGACCGCCTCCGCAAGCCTCAGGCGCAAGGCTTGAAAGCGCCGCCGCTTCGGATCAGGCTGTCATCACCGAAGCCAAAAGGGAATGCGCCATGACCGATCTACCGCAAGCTGATGCCGCAACGCGCGCCTGGTTTGATGCCTGGCTGGAACGCTTCGCCGGTTTTGTGCGTGAGGTTGATTACGCTTCCGCGCGCCCGCTTTTCCATTCAGATGTTCTGGCTTTCGGCACGCATCGCGATGTGATCCCGGGCCTCGCTGCCTGGCAGGCGACGCAATGGGATAATGTCTGGCCAAAGACCGAGGATTTTCGCTTCACTCTTTCGGGAACCCATGTTCTGGCATCGGATGATAAATCCATGGTGGTTGTCGTGGCACCCTGGACCAGCACGGGCTTTCACCCGGATGGCACGCGCTTTGAAAGGCCAGGCCGCGCCACCATGATTTTTCATGGCAAGCCTGATGCGTGGCTTTGCGTGCATTCCCACATGTCGCTCAATCGCGGCGTGCCGCAATCAAGCCACGCCAATCGCCCCGTAAAGGCGCCCTAAATTCGCCGTTTTGGGTAGGGCACAATTCAACGCCTCGGTTGACGGAGCCATTTCATGCGTCACTTGAGCCTTGTCCTTACGCTGATCGCCCCTGCTGCGCTTGCGGCGGAAATGCCGGTTCGTGGCGTGACACTTTCCTCGGCCGGCATCGCACAGATTGAACGTGCCGGCGAAGTCGCGGCTAATGCGCCGGTCGTATTTCGTGCCCCGCTTGGCGATGTGGATGATCTGCTGCGATCGCTGATGATCCTTGATCCCGCAGGGCGTGTTGAAGGCTTGAGCCTGCCGGGGCGGGATTTGTTGAATGAGGCATTTCGCGGCCTGCCGCTCCGCCCCGCGGATTTCGAAAACCGCGTGAGCCTCCTGAATGCGCTGCGTGGCCAGGAGGCTGAGGGCGCCGGTGCGCGCGGGCGCATTGCAACGGCCGCCGAAACCGAGGCCGGGCTGCATCTTTCGCTGATAGGGCCGCGCGGTCTGCTCTCTGTCCTGCTGAAGCCCGGCGATGAGGTTACGCTGACCGACCCCGCGCTTGCTGCCCGTGTCGCGCGCGCGGCGGAAGCGCTGGCGGCCGCGCGCAGCGATGATGAAAGGCGCATCGAAATCCGCCTGAGGTCCGATCGCGCGCGGCAAGTTGCGGTGATCTATATTGCTGGCGCACCGCTTTGGAAGCCTTCCTATAGGCTTATGGCGCCCGCTTTGGGCGCAACGGACGCTCAGGCGCGGCTCATGGGCTGGGCCGTGGTGGAAAATGCCTCGGGCAGTGATTGGGAAGGCGTGCGGATTTCGCTGGTGTCGGATGAGGCCGTCGCGTTCCATCAACCGATCTTTGAGCCCATCACCGTGCCGCGCCCTGAACTGCCTGTGCGCATTGCAGAAGCCATTCGCGTGACACCCGATACCGGCCCTCAGCCAATGGTCGCCGCCGCAGCGCCAATGATGGCACCGCCACCACTACCCGCACCGCGCGCCGCCATGCGCGCGGATGCGGCCCCAGCGCCAGCGCCACTCGCCGTGAGTGTCGCGGCTGAAGCCGCTGCCGGGCGCGTGGCCTTCACCCTTGAACAACCCGTCAGTATCCGTAGCGGAGAGACCGCCAACCTGCCCTTCCTTGATCTCAACCTGCCCGCAGAACGGCTTTGGTGGGTGCAGGATCTGGCGGCGACGCGCCCCTTGCAGGCGCTGCGCTTCCGCAACACGTCCAACCACGTGCTCCCTGATGGCCTGGTCACGGTTTTTGGCGGGCCGGATGCGCCAAGCTTCCTCGGCGATGCCGAATTGCGCGCGCTGTCACCCGGCGATCAGCGCCTGATCGCCTTCGCGCGTGATCGCGATCTGCGCCTGACCAGCCAAAGCAGCAACCGGGACGACATTACGCGCATTAGCCTTCGGCGTGGTTTCATCACCCTTGAGGCAAAGCGCATCGAAGAAACCGCTCTGGCGATTGATCCGCGCGGCGCCAGCGGCCTGATGGTGATTGACTTGCCGCGCCGCCCCGGTGCCTCGCCGCGTTTCCCGGTCGCCTCAGAAGGTGATTTCGGCCTGCGGCATGAAACACAATTGGAAGCCGTGCCCACAACTATTCGGCTTGGCTTTGAACGCGATCAGCGCCAGGATTTGCCGCTCTGGGATCAGGGGCTTGGCGATCCACTTCTATTGCAGCCGGCGCAGTTCGATCTAGAGGCCTCGCTCCGTCGGCTTCCGGGCGGGCCGGGTTCGGTTGAAAGATTGCAGGAAATCCTGGCGCGTACCGGCGCCGATGTGCCGGGGCGTGAAGCGCTGGCCTCCACCATCACGGCGCTACAGCAAATCCGCATCTTGCTCGATACCGCGCGGCTTGCTGGGCGGGAAGCGCGATCAGCCGATCAGGCGCTGCAGCGCGCCCGCCAGGCGGTGGAAGATCGCACCGGCGGGGAACAACAAGCCGCGCGTCAGCGGCTCAATGCCGCCAGCCGAGAGGCGGAAGCCAAAGGCGCCGCATCAAGCCGCGCCTTTGAAGCCTGGCAGCGCGCCGTAGTAGCGCTACTGCAACAGGGTAGCTAACCGCTTATTCCGGCTTCACGCCCGCTGCGCGCAGCACCGCGGCGCTGCGGGCAAATTCTTCCCGAACATAAGCGCTGAACGCCGCAATGGTCGCATATTGCGGTTCAATTTCGATGCCGATGTCAACGAGGCGCGGCTTGATGCGTTCCATCGCCGCGTTGAAGGTGACGTTCAGTGATTCCACAATGCCGCGCGGTGTTTGCGCGGGCGCAAAGGCGCCAATCCAGGCGGCACCCGCCCAAGCGGGCAGGCCCGCTTCGGTGGCCGCTGGAATCTCCGGCAGGCTTGCCACGCGCTGAGACCCTGAAATGGCAATCGGGCGCACTGTGCCGGCGCGGATATGGGAAGTGGCGGAAGCGGTCGGGTCCACCGCCATATGCGCTTCGCCCGAAATCACCGCCGCCATGGCGGGGCCGCCACCGCGATACTGCACCATTTGCATTTCAACGCCCGGCAGCGCGGCCCGGAAGACTTCCGATGTCAGATGATTGGCGCTGCCAATGCCGGCGGAAGCGAAATTGATCTTGCCCGAATTGGCGCGCAGCCAAGTGATCAACGAACGCATATCGGTCGCTGGGATATTGCGGTTGATCACCAGCACCTGCGGAATACGGCCCAAATGCGCAACCGGGGCGAAATCCGCGATCGGATCATACGGCATGCGCGCCACCAGGCTTGGTGCGATCACATGCGCATTGGAATGGATCATGATGGTATAGCCATCCGGCGCGGCCTTGGCTGAGGCTTCCGCCCCGATCAGCCCCGCAGCACCGCCAGCGCGGTTTTCGATTACGATATTCTGGCCGAGCATCTGGCCTGCTGCATCGGCTGCCAGCCGCGCCACCACATCCGTCGCACCCCCAGGGGCAAAGGGCACAATTACGCGCATCGGCCGTTCCGGCCGCCAGGAACCCTGGGCGCGGGCAGAAGCCAAGGTCGGCGTTGCAAGCGCAAGCGCCAAAGCGGCGCGACGATTATACTGCATGAAATGGCGTCCTTCCCGGTTGGAATGCTTCCCTGGAAGCGGGCTTATACAGATTTTCAGCCTTGGTGCCATGGATCATCTGCCGCCCTCGGGTTATGCCTAAGGGCAAGGAAGGATCGCTACCCATGAAAACCGCCGCCGAAGCCTTGATTGAATTCCTCGCTGCCCAGGGCATTGACCGGGCGTTTTGCGTGCCCGGTGAAAGCTATATCGCGCTGCTTGATGCGCTGCATGCCCACCCCAGCATGGATTTGGTGACCTGCCGCAGCGAAGGCGGCGCCGGCTTCATGGCGGTGGCCGATGGTAAAATGACCGGCAAGCCCGGCGTGGTGCT
>CAMCEP010000114.1 GCA_945873675.1 Asaia bogorensis | reverse complement strand
AAATAATTCTTTCTTATAAATTATGAGCCGGTGTCATGCCAGGGGCATGCCTTCCGAATAATTGCGGATCATCCTACCTTCAGGACATTAAGCAGGAGGAAACGCCGTGCCCGCCTTCACCCGCCGCGCCAGCTTTGGACTTTTCGCCGTCGGGCTTGCCGCCCCTGCGCTGGCTCAAGCGCCCGCCTTCCCCAGCCGGCCGATCCGGATTTTCGTGCCCTTCGCCGCCGGTGGCACCACCGACATCCTGGCCCGCGCCCTTGGCGAAAGGCTCTCCACCGCACTTGGCCAGGCTGTGGTCATTGATAATCGCGGCGGCGCCGGCGGCACGGTGGCGGGTGAGGCCTTCGCGCGATCTGATGCCGATGGCCATTCGCTGCTGGTCGCGACTGCCTCGCTGATTTGCATCAACAAGGCGCTCTATCAGCGGCTGCCCTTTGACCCCGATACGGATTTCCTGCCGATGGCCATGCTGGCGCAGCAGCCCAATGTGCTGGTGGTCAATCCGCGCGCCCTGCCAATGGCCGACCTACCGGCCCTGATCGCCCATATCCGCGCCCGGCCTGGTCAGGTGGCTTTTGCTTCTTCCGGCACCGGGTCACAGTTGCATCTGACCGGGGAGATGTTTCGCGCCGCCATTGGCGCCGAGATGACCCATATTCCCTATCGCGGCAGCGCGCCGGCCATGACGGACCTCGTCGCCGGCAATGTGCCGATGATGTTCGATGGGCTTGGCACCGCGCTCCCGCAAATCCGCGGTGGCGCCATCAAGGCGCTTGGCGTGGCTTCCGCCGCACCCAATGCCGCGCTTCCCGGCGTCCCGCCCATGGCCAGCGTATTGCCGGGCTTTCTTTCGGTGAATTGGACCGGGCTTTTCGCGTTGCGCGGCACGCCCGAGGCGGTATTGGCGCGGATCGAAGCTGAGACCACCAAGGCACTCGCCAGCCCCGAAATGGCGCGGCTTTTCACCGAACGCGCCTTTGACCCCATGCCCATCCCGCGCGCGGAATTGCCCGCCTTTGTCGCGGGCGAAAGCCAGCGCTGGCGCGACGCGGTGCGCCAATCCGGCGCCAAGGCGGAATAGGCGCGCTTTTTGACCGTAATGCTTTCACCCAACGCGGCGCTGCTGCTGGCGCTGGCACTCCTCACCGGGCTCAGCCAATTCCATCGCAGCGCGCTTGGGGTGATTGCGCCAGAACTCAGCGCCGATCTGGCGCTGACGCCGGTCATGCTGGGTGCGGCCAATGGCATGTTCTTCGCCGCACTTCTGGTGATGCAGCTTCCGGTGGGTATCGCGCTGGATCGGCTTGGCCCACGCCGCGTAGTGGCGGGGCTGAGTGTGATGGCCATGATGGGCATAGTGCTGCAAAGCCTGGCCACCGATGGCACCACGCTGCTTTTGGCGCGGGCGTTGATCGGTATTGGCTCGGCGGCTTCCTTCGTGTCGGCGGTGGTCCTTTGCGCGCGCTGGTATGGGCGCGGAGAAATGACACTGGCGCTGTCGCGGGTTTTTGCACTGTCTCAGGCAGGGATTTTGCTGGCAGGCGCCCCGCTTGCCTGGTTGGCCGGCTGGCTTGGTTGGCGCCACGCCTTTCTGGTTGCCGCGCTGCTGACCGCGCTGGTCGCCTTGGCTTGGTGGCGCCTGGTGCGGGATGACCCGCCACATTGCTCCGCACCAAAGCGCCCTTCGGAAACATTGATCGAGGCGTTGCGCGGCCAGTTTTCCATCTGGCGCTTGCCCGGTCTTGGGCGCGTGCTGGCCTTGCATCTGGTGGCCTATGCTGCGGCGGCCACGGTGATTGGGCTTTGGGCGGGGCCTTATTTGGCTGATGTGCATGGGCTGGATGCCAATGCGCGTGGGCGCGCTTTGGCCGTGATGGGCCTTGCCATGCCGATTGGGCTTTTGCTGGTGGGGCCATTGGAAAAGCATTTTTTCCCCCGCGCTGCCCTGATTACAGCAGGGGCGGCGCTGTCGGCCCTTATGCTGATGGGGCTCGCGCTATGGCCCACACCGCCGCTACCTGTGGCGCTGGGGTTGCTGGTTGGGCTGATCTTTTTTTCCAGTTATCCGGTCTTGCTGGTGACCGAAGCGCGCGGGCTGTTTCCCGACCATTTGGTGGGGCGCGGTGCGAGTACGGTGAATATGGCGCAGCTTTTGGGATCTGCCCTGCTGCCCTTGCTGGTTGGCCTGGTTGTCGGGCTTTTTCCCATGGCCGAAGCGGCGCGGCCTGAGTTTGCCTATCGCGCCGGTTTCGCCGTGCTGGCGGGTAGCCTGCTGCTGGGCTTGCTGGGCTGGCTTGTCATGCCACGCCCGAAGCCTGCGCCGCCATGATCGCGCGGCCTGATTTTAGCCTGGAGACCGCGCTTGGCGGGCGCGTGGCCGGGGTGGATGAGGCCGGGCGCGGCCCTTTGGCCGGGCCAGTGCTGGCTGCGGCGCTGGTGTTTCTGACGCCACCGCCGGAAGGGCTGACCGCGCTGCTTCAGGATTCCAAGAAACTGACGGAAGCAGCGCGCGATGCCGCCTTTGCGGCGCTGCGTGAGGCCGAAGCCCAGGGGCTGGTTGAAATCGGCGTCGGCGCAGCCTCGGCGACTGAGATCGGGCGGATCAATATCCTGCGCGCGACGCATCTTGCCATGCGCCGCGCGGTGGCAAAGTTGCCGAAGCGCCCGGATCATGCGCTGGTGGATGGCAATCAGCCGCCGCCGCTCACCTGCCCGGTGCGCTGCGTGGTGGGCGGCGATGGGCTCAGCTTTTCTATTGCTGGCGCTTCGATCATTGCCAAGGTGCTGCGTGATCGGGCCATGCGCCGGCTTGATCCGCGCTGGCCCGCTTATGGCTTTGCGCGCCATGCCGGCTACCCAACCGCCGCACATCGGGAAGCGCTGGCAAGGCTTGGCCCATCACCTCATCACCGGCGCGGTTTTGGCCCGGTGGACCAGGCCGTTTTGAAACTGACTTGACCGGGCTGCTCGGGCGCGCGATTCTTGCGCAGGATTCAAGGGATTTCACGGTGGGAACGCAGCTAGAGCTGCTCTTGGACCAGGTTCTGGTCGGGGATTCGATTGCCATGCTGCGCCGCCTGCCGCCGGCGAGTGTGCATGCGATTTTTGCTGACCCACCCTATAATCTTCAGCTGAAGGGTGAATTGCGCCGGCCCGATGAAAGCATTGTGGATGGCGTGGATGATGCCTGGGACCGCTTCCCCGATTTGGCCACCTATGACGCCTTCACCCGCGCTTGGCTGACCGAATGCCGGCGCGTTTTGCGCAAGGATGGCACGATTTGGGTGATGGGCGCCTACCATAATGTGTTCCGCCTGGGTGTGACTTTGCAGGATCTTGGCTTTTGGATCCTGAATGATGTGATCTGGCGCAAGGCCAATCCCATGCCGAATTTCCGCGGACGGCGCTTCACCAATGCGCATGAAACCCTGATCTGGGCAGCGCATGGGCAGGAATCAAAATACCGCTTCAACTACGCCGCCATGAAGACGCTGAATGATGATGTGCAGATGCGGAGCGACTGGTTCATCCCGCTTTGCACGGGTGGTGAGCGGCTGCGCGATGAAAATGGCGACAAGCTGCACCCGACACAAAAGCCCGAAGCACTGCTGCATCGCGTGATCCTATCCTGCACCCAGCCGGGGGAGGTTGTGCTGGACCCCTTTCTTGGTTCCGGCACCACGGCGGCGGTCGCCAAACGCTTGGGCCGGCGCTTCATCGGCATTGAACGGGAAGAACGCTACGCCCGCGGCGCGCGCGCCCGGCTGGCAGCGGTGGAGCCCATGCCGGAATCAGCCGCGCTTGCCCTGCCATCACGGCGCGAACAGCCGCGCATTCCCTTCGGCAATCTGGTGGAACGCGGCCTGGTGCCGGCGGGCAGTGTGTTGACCGATGCGCGTCGGCGCTGGCGCGCGGAAGTGGGTGCTGATGGCACGCTGCGTTGTGGCAAGGCGGCCGGGTCCATCCATCAGGTTGGCGCCGCAGTTCAGGAAGTGCCTTCCTGCAATGGCTGGCTGTTCTGGCATGTGGAAAACAAGGTCGGCGGGCTACGCGTTCTCGATGAATTGCGCGCGGAGATCGCGGGGGGCTGAGGCGCTGAGGCAATACGCCGCAGCCCGGCCGATTTCACGCGGCATGCGGCCTATCCCTGCTTCATCCGCGCCCTGTCCAACCCCAACAATACCAGTTCGGGTGTCGCCGGCAGATCAAGCGCGGTGATCCCCGTTGCATCGCACAGCGCATTCCACACCGCGGTCGCCAGCATCAGCGGCGGCTCACCGACACCCTTGGATCGGAAAATTGTTTCCGCCCGCGCTGGCGCATTGGCCAGCAAGCGCAGCCGAAAATCCGGCGGCGCGTCGCGGCTGCCTGGGATTTTATAGGTGGAAGGCCCGAGGCTGCGCTGCCGCCCTTCCTTGTCCCAATAAAGGCTTTCCGTTGTCAGCCAGCCAAGCCCCTGCACGAAGCCGCCTTCAATCTGCCCGCGATCAATCGCGGGGTTCAGCGAACGCCCGCAATCCTGCACCAGATCAGCGCGCAAGACGCGGTGTTCGCCAGTCAGGGTATCCACCACCACTTCCACCACCGCCGCGCCGTAGGAAAAATAGAAGAACGGCTCACCCCGCATGGATTTCGCATCCCAATGGATGTCAGGCGTGCGATAAAACCCTGTTGCAGAAAGCGAAATACGCTGCACCCAGCAGCGATGCGCCAAATCACCGAAATCCATGGCGCGATTATCGCCAGGTTTTGCGACGAAGACACGGCCCTCGCCAAAGCCAATTACTTCCACCGACACTTCCCAAAGCCGCGCCGCTTCAGCGGCCATGCGTTCGCGGATGGCGGTTGCGGCCAAATGCGCGGCCCAGCCATTCAAATCCGAACCCGTGGAAGCGGCAGTTGGCGCGGTATTGGGTACCTCGGCGGTGCTGGTGGGCGTGATGCGAATGCGCGCCATCGGCACGCCAAAAGCATCCGCCACCACCTGCGCGATTTTGATATTGAGCCCCTGGCCCATTTCCGTCCCGCCGTGATTGAGCCGGATGGACCCATCCGCATAAACATGCACCAAAGCGCCGGCCTGGTTCAGATGCATCAGGCCAAAGGAAATGCCGAAGGCGAGAACGAAACTACCAAGCCCGCGGCGCAGAAACGGGTGCTGCGCATTGAAGGCGGCGATGTCCGCCCGCCGCGCGGCCCAGCCGGCATCTTCCATGGCTTCGGCGTAGACGCGGCGGATCAGATCGCCTTCAAGCGCCTGACCATAAGGCGCCTTGCTGCCATTCTCGCCGCCTGCAAAATTGCGCGCGCGCACCGCTTCCAAATCCTGCCCCGTTGCGGCAGCGACACCGCGCAGGACATCTTCCATCAGCAGCACACCTTGCGGGCCGCCAAAGCCGCGAAAGGCCGTGTGGCTGACGGTATTGGTGCGCAGCGACAGCGCGCGCAGCTTTACCGCCGGCACATCATAGCAGTTCAGCGCATGGGTCAGCGAGCGAAACACCACGCCGCCGGTCAGATCAAGACTATGCCCACCATCGGCGGCCAGCATTGCCTCGAGCCCTGTGATGCGCCCTGTCGCGTCAAAGCCTGCGCGCCAGCGATACAAAAATGGATGCCGCTTGCCAGTGGCGGCCATATCCGCCTTGCGGGAAAGGCGCAGCTTCACCGGCCGCCCGGTGATGCGCGCGGCGAGCGCTGCCGCAGCTGCCACCCAAGACGCATTGCTTTCCTTGCCGCCAAAACCGCCGCCCATGCGCCGGCAGCGCACGGTGATACGGTTGAAATCACAACCCAGCACGCGTGCTGCAATATGCTGCACCTCGGTCGGGTGCTGGGTGGAGGAAGTGATGGCGATATCGCCATCCTCGCCCGGTATGGCAATCGCGATCTGGCCTTCCAGATAGAAATGCTCCTGCCCGCCCGCGCGAAATTCGCCTGATGCCTGCATAGGTGAAGCGGCAATGGCACTCGCCGCATCCCCCACCGTGATTTCCTGTGGCGGTAATAGATAGGCTTCGGTTGTCAGCGCATCCTCAATGGAAAGAATGGCAGGCAGCGCCTCGATTTCTGGCTTCAGTGCGGCGAGGGCGGCCAGTGCCGCATCGCGCGTTTCGCCCACCACCATCGCAATCGGCTGGCCGTGATGGCGCAACTCACCCTCGGCGAAAAGCGGTTCAACTTCGCGGCCTGAGGGCGAGATGTCATTCGCGCCAAGCACTTCCCGCGCGGTGATGACTGCAACAACACCCGGCATGGCGCGCGCTGCCGCAACATCCAAAGCCTCAAGCCGCCCATGCGCGACGGGGGCGAGCAACAGCACGCCATGCAGCAGCCCCGGCGCTTCCGGCACATCATCCGCAAAGGGCGCGCGGCCCGTCACATGGCCAAGCGCCGAATCATGCGCGAGTGCTGCGCCTTGGGCGAGTGGCGCATTCATGGCGCGATAAACCGCGGCGCGTGTGGCGTTGGCAGCGCCATGATTTCGGCCGCCACATCTGGCCGCGCTTCGCGCCAATAAAGCCTTAGCAACAGATTGCGCGCGGCCACGCGGCGATATTCTGCGGTGCCGCGCAAATCATCCATGGGCGTGATGGCGCGCGCCAAAGCATCACCGGCCACGCGCGCTTGCGCTTCTGTAAAGAGCGCGCCTTGCAGCGCCGCCTCGGCTTCCGGTGTGCGCGCCGCCATCGGCCCGCAGCCGCCATGGGCGATGCGCGCGCGGGTGATCACCCCGCCATCGCGTTCCAGCAGCACCGAAAGGCCAATGGCGCTGATATCCTGATCATGCCGGCGGGAGAGTTTCTCGGCAGCGAAAATCGCGCCCGGTTTTGGCCTGGGGATGAAAACCCGCGCAATCACCTCATCTGGCCGGAGCGCATTGCGACGGTAGCCGAGCAGAAAATCCTCCACCGCCACTTCCCGCGCGCCATCCGGCCCAGCCAACGTCACCCGCGCGCCAAGCGCCAATAAGGGCGGCAACGCATCACCAATCGGGCTTGCGGTGCCAAGGTTCCCGCCAAGCGTGCCAAGCGCGCGGATTTGGCGTGACCCGAGGCGCCGCAGCAGCCCGGCAAAAGCCGCGAAATCTGGATCATCCGCGATTTGATCGAGCAGCGCCGCATAGGGTTCTGCCGCACCCACCGAAAACCCCTCTGGCCCCGCGGTAATGCCACGCAATTCCGCAACATCACGCAGGCAAATAATGGCGCCAGGGTTTTCCCGATGTTCCGAAAAGCGCAAGCCGAGATCCGTACCGCCCGCCAAAATCCACGCCCCCGGCTGTTCGCGCCGGAGCCTCAGCGTTTCATCCAGGCTGCGCGGCAGGAAAAAGCGGTGTTCGGGCGGGCCAAGGGCGGTGACATCACTGGCCGGCTGTGCCGGCGCAGCATCCTCCGCCGCCGGCAAGGCCGCCATCGCATCCAAAATCGGGCGATAGCCGGTGCAGCGACAGAGATTCCCGGCCAAAGCCTCATGCGCATCACCGCCCATCCGCGCGTGGGCATAAAGCGACATGACAATGCCCGGCGTGCAAAAGCCGCATTGCGTGGCCTCGGCGGCCAGCATCGCTGCCTGGACGGGATGCGGCGCGCCAGCGGGGGCTGAAAGCCCCTCCACACTCCTTAGCGCCAGGCCATGCGCCTGACCCAGCGTCATCAGGCAGGCATTGACGGGGGCACGGGCGCCATCCGGCGCTTCAATCACTACAGTACAGGCACCGCAATCACCCTCGGCACAGCCTTCCTTGGTGCCGGTCAGCCCCGCCGCGCGCAGCCAATCGAGCAGGGTCATAGCCGGGGGCGTTTCCGCAGGCAGGCGCCGCAAATCGCCATTCAGGGTGAAGGTGATGGACATGAAACTTTATTTAGGATGGATGGGGGCGAGTTAAAACTGGGGGCGCTGCCCCGGGAACCCCCGCCGAGACTTGGGCTACTCCCCGCCTTCCAGCCTTTCGATATCCTCATCCGAAAAGCCGAAATGATGGCCAATTTCATGGATCAACACGTTACGCACCAAGCGGAACAGATCCTCACCCGTTTCGATCCATTCCAGCAGGATGGGTTCGCGGAACAGCAGAATGCGGTCCGGTTCTTCCGGCACCATGGCGTTGCTTTTTTCGGTCAGCGGTACGCCAAGGTAGAGCCCGGTCAATTCATAAGGGTTTTCGATGCCGAGTTCGCGGAGCATTTCCTCCTCCGCGATGTCATC
>CAMCEP010000113.1 GCA_945873675.1 Asaia bogorensis | reverse complement strand
GGCACCTCACCGCTTTACGCCATGCGCGCGGCCGCCAGCCATTTTGAGGAAGGCGGGGTGGAGGCTTGGGAAATCCTCGGTCTGCTTAGTCTGATTATCTGGTCGCTGATCCTCACTGTTACGGTGAAATATGTCGCGTTCGTGTTGCGCGCGGATAACCGGGGGGAAGGCGGTATTCTGGCGCTGATGGCCCTTGCGCAGCGCAGCGTGGAAAATGCGCGCCTGCGCTGGGCCTTGGCGCTGATCGGCATTGCCGGGGCCTGTCTGTTCTTTGGTGATGGCATCATCACACCGGCGATTTCCGTGCTGTCGGCGGTGGAGGGGCTCAAGGTTGTCTCCCCGCATTTGGAGCAGGCCGTTTTGCCGATTTCGGTGGTGATCCTGCTGGCGCTTTTCCTGGTGCAGTATCGCGGCACGGCGCAAATGGGGGCGATCTTCGGCCCCATTTGTGCGGCCTGGTTTCTGGTGCTGGGGCTTCTTGGGCTTTGGGAGGTGCTGCATAATCCCGGCGTGTTGGCGGCGCTTTCGCCGCATTGGGGCATTACCTTCTGCCTGCATTACCGGCTGATGGCCTTCATTGCTTTCGGGTCCGTGGTGCTGGCGGTAACGGGGGCCGAGGCGCTTTACGCCGATATGGGGCATTTCGGGCGCCGGCCCATCCGCTGGGCCTGGCTGGTGATTGTGCTGCCGGCGCTGGTACTGAATTATCTGGGCCAGGGCGCGCTACTGCTACGTGATCCGGCGGCGCTGGAAAATCCCTTCTTCCTTTTGGCACCGGAATGGTTCCGCCTGCCCTTGGTGTTCCTGGCAACGGCGGCCACCATCATCGCCAGCCAGGCGATGATTTCCGGCGCCTATACCATTGCGCGCCAATGCGTGCAGCTTGGCTTCCTGCCGCGGCTTGTGGTGCGCCACACCAGCGAAACGGAAGAAGGCCAGATCTATATGCCGCAGGTGAATTTCGCGCTGCTGATCGGCGTGCTGATCCTGGTGGTGACGTTCCGCGATTCTGAGCGCTTGGCGGCGGCCTATGGCATTGCGGTGACCGGCACTTTTGTGTGCACTTCCTGCCTGGCCATGGTGGTGTTTCACCGCAAATTCGGCTGGCCTTTGCTGGGCGTCCTTGGCGTTTTCCTGCCGCTGCTGGCGCTTGATCTGGCGTTCTTCCTTTCCAACGTCTTGAAAATCCCTGAAGGCGGCTATGTGCCGCTGGTGCTCGGCGTTGTGCTATTCGTCACCATGCTGACCTGGCATCGCGGGCGGGAATTGCTGTTTGCGCGCATCCGTCAGGATGGGCTGCCGCTCAAATCCTTCATTGCGCGCCTGCCGCAATCGCGCACCGTGCGCGTGCCCGGCACGGCCGTGTTCATGACCAGTCAGGCGGATTTCCTGCCCGGCGCGCTGCTGCACAACCTGAAGCACAATAAGGTTTTGCATGAGCGCGTGCTGTTCGTGACGGTCACGAATGAGGATGTGCCGCAAGTGGGCGCCGATCGGCGCCGCGCGGTTGAGGAATTAGCGCCCAATATCTACCGAATCGCGCTCCGCTACGGTTTTCAGGAAAGCCCCAATATCCCGCGTGAGCTTGAAGCGCTGGCGGAATTGGACATTCCTTATGAGCCTATGCAGACCTCCTATTTCCTGGGGCGGGAGACGGTGGTGGCGGCGGCCGTGCCGAAAATGTCGCGCTGGCGGCAAGGGCTTTTCATGCTGCTCAGCCGCAATTCCCTGCCGGCCACGGAATTCTTCCGCATTCCATCCGACCGCGTGGTGGAATTGGGCGTGAAGGTTGCGATCTGAAAAGTGATTGGGGCTGTCGGGTGCCTGATCTACTATCCTTGCAGGCATTAAGGAGGCGCTGCGCATGGACCGTATGCTGGTGACACTCTCCCTGGTGGCGGGGCCGGGTTTTCCCATGGGCTGCGTGGATAACCGCTATGAGATCGAGCTTGCCATGGATGCAGGCGGGCATGCGGATGCGCAAGCCTGGGCCGATGACCCCGCCCCTTGGCGCGCACGGCGCTACCGGCCGGATGCGCCGCCCGAACAAGGCGATGTGCAGTATGATGGCGATAATGGCTGGTTCATCCGCTTCAGCGGCAGCCTGGCTGAGCGCTTCGACGCGCCGGAGGCCCATTTCGATCCTGGCAGCAGCCCTATTCGGCCCGGCGAACATGTCACCATCACAGAAGTTGATGGTGGCGTGTATGATTACAGGATTGTCGGCGTTGCGCCTTTGTGAGGGGTGGTGGAGCCAAGGGGAATCGAACCCCTGACCTCTTGAATGCCATTCAAGCGCTCTCCCAACTGAGCTATGGCCCCCCGGGGAAGAGGCGCGGTATTAGCGCCCAAGTGCCGGCTCGACAAGGGGCTTGCCGCACCATTTTCACCAAGTGGCATGTTCTTTCATTCACGTGACCGGGCCACTTCATACGAATCTTCCAGGAAGTAGAGGCATGGGGTATGAAATGACGGCCCTGCTTGCGCCCCCGTGCAGGGGGTGCTATTTGCGCCCCCCTTGTTGAAATCCACAGTTACGCTTGAGTGAAAGAGACCCGGCGCCATGGCCGTTCCGAAAAAGAAGACTTCGCCTTCCCGCCGCGGCATGCGCCGCAGCCACGAAGCTCTCAGCAGCTCCGCGCATCATGAATGCGCCAATTGCGGCGAATTGAAGCGCCCGCACCATGTCTGCTCCCATTGCGGCTATTATGATGGCCGCGAAGTGGTGGCGGCGGACCGCCTGAAGCCGGCCGTCCGGCTCTGATCCCGCGCACTCAAGGGCGCCGAGGCTCCCGAGATGGCTGATGTAGGGCCCGCTTTCTCCCTGGCAATTGATGCCATGGGCGGGGATGCGGCACCTGAAGTTGTGCTCGATGGTCTTGAATTGGCCGCCGAGCGGCATCCGCAGGCGCGCTTCCTGCTGTTGGGTGATGAAGCGCGTGTGGGTGGCGCACTGGCGCGGCGCAAGCGCGCTGCCAAGGTATGCAGCCTGCGTCACGCGCCTGAAGTCATTTCCGGTGATTTGAAGCCGACTGCGGCGCTGCGTATGCGCGGTTCTTCCATGCGCATGGCGATTGATGCTGTGGCGGCCGGGGAAGCGGCGGGCGTGGTTTCCGCCGGCAACACCGGGGCGCTGATGGCGCTTGCCAAAATTGTTATCAAGACCATGCCGGAAATTGATCGGCCCGCCTTGGCTGCGATTGGTCCTTCGGCGCGCGGTGATGTTGTGCTGCTCGATCTCGGTGCCAATGTGCAATGCGATGCGCGCAACCTAGTGGAATTTGCCATCATGGGTGATGCTTTCGCGCGCGTGGCGCTTGGCCTGACCATGCCCAGCATTGGCCTGCTGAATGTGGGCAGTGAGGAATTGAAGGGCGATGACCGCGTGCGCGCGGCGGCCGAAATTCTGCGCGATTCGCATGTGGGTGCGCAGTTCCGCGGCTTTATCGAAGGCCATGACATTACCGCCGGCACCGTGGATGTTGTGGTGACGGATGGTTTCACCGGCAATGTCGCGCTTAAGACCGGCGAAGGCGCGCTTAAGCTGATGCGCGATTTGCTGCGCCAGGTCTTCACGAGCAGCGTGCCGGCCCGACTTGGCTATTTGCTGGCGCGGCCTGCTTTGGATCGGCTGCGCGAATGGATGGACCCGCGGCGCTACAATGGTGCCATTCTGCTTGGGTTGAATGGCGTGGTGGTGAAATCCCATGGCGGGACTGATGCGCTTGGCTTCGCCCATGCCGTGGATGTGGCCATGGATATGGTGACGCATGGCTATAATGATCGCATTCGGGATGGATTTGACCGGCTTGCTAGCCGCAACAGGCTGGCGCCTTCGCCAACTTGATGTAGCTTAGCGCCATGGTCATGCGTGCTTTGATCGCCGGTTGCGGCGGCTACCTTCCCCCTTTGCGGCTTTCCAATGATGAATTGGCGGCGCGTCACGGGCTTGAAACCTCTGACGCCTGGATTCAGGAACGCACGGGGATCAAATACCGTCATGTCGCAGCACCTGATGAGGCTGCTTCTGATCTGGCTGCGGCTGCCGCGCGCGCTGCCTTGGCCGATGCTGGTGTGCCGGCGGCGCAGGTAGATGGCATTATCGTTGCCACCACCACGCCTGATTCCGGCTTTCCCGCGACCGCTGCGCGCGTTCAGGCCAAGATTGGCGCTGGTGCGGGCTTTGCTTTTGACATTACTGCGGCGTGTACCGGCTTTATCTATGGGCTTTCAGTTGCTGAAGCGATGATGCGCGCGGGCCATGCCCGAAATGTGCTGGTCATTGGTGCTGAGGTTTATACCCGCATCGTGGATTGGGCCGATCGCGGTACCTGCGTGCTGTTTGGCGATGGCGCCGGGGCAGTGCTGTTGAGTGCGGGCGAAGGGGCCGGCACCAATCAGGATCGCGGCCTGCTTTCGACCCATTTGCATGCTGATGGCCGGCACGGCGATATCCTATTCGTTGAAGGCGGTGCTGGTTCCACGGGCGGCACCGGCGTTTTGCGCATGGCCGGCAAGGAAGTGTTCCGCCACGCTGTATCCAAATTGGCGGCCGTTGTGGATCAGGCGCTTACTGCCAATGGCCTGACCCACGCCGATATTGATTGGTTGGTGCCGCATCAGGCCAATCTGCGCATCATTGAAGCGATGGGCAAGAAGTTGAACCTGCAACCCGAACATGTGGTGGTGTCAGTGGATCGCCACGCCAATACCTCGGCCGCTTCCATCCCGCTGGCGCTGGCCGAGGCGCGGGGCGATGGCCGGATCAAGAATGGCGATCTGGTGGTGATGGAAGCCATTGGCGGGGGGCTGACCTGGGGGTCGGCCATTGCGCGTTTCTGAGATTTCATGTGGCGGGCGGTTGACGCCGCCGCGCGAAGCCGGTTTGCTGTATGTAACAGGGATAAACTGGGGCGGGGTTAATGGAAACCATCACGCGGGCCAATCTGGCCGAGGCGATCTATGCTGAGGTCGGGCTTTCACGCAATGAAAGCGCTGATCTTTTGGAATCGGTTCTGGAACGAGTTTCCGCCGTGCTTGAAGCTGGTGAATCGGTGAAGATATCCTCCTTCGGGACATTCCTGGTGCGCCAGAAGGGCCAGCGTATCGGCCGCAACCCGAAGACCGGTGTTGAAGTGCCGATCCTGCCGCGCAAGGTGCTTTCCTTTCGCCCGTCACAAGTGTTGAAGGCGCGCATCAACAATGAAGAAGCGGAAGACGAAGCATGAGCGAGGTTGATGATGCGGATGACAAGGGGCGCCCACGCAAGGCGCCAACGGCCTTTCGCACCATCAGTGAAGTCGCCGATGATTTGAATATCCCGCAACATGTTTTGCGTTTTTGGGAAAGCAAATTCCCGCAATTAAAGCCGCTGAAGCGCGGCGGTGGACGGCGCTATTATCGGCCAGAGGATATCGCGCTGCTGAAGCGCGTGGGCGATTTGCTCTATAATCAGGGCTATACGATCAAGGGTGTGCAGCGGCTGTTGCGCGATGGCACGGATGAAGGCCCGGGGCCTGTGGCGCTGGAATTGCCACTGGGTGATCCGCCGCTTGCCGCCGAGGCTTCCGAAGCCGTGGCGCTGAACGCCGCGCTGGCCGAGCTTGAGGATATTGCGCGCGCTTTGCACCGGCTGGCGGCCTAAGCGCGCGATCGGTGGAGGCGGCATCGCCGGAGCCGTCAAGCGGCCGCTCAAAAAAAACCCCTGGTGTGCGCTCCGTCTTAACGGAGCTCGCACCAAGGGCTGGCAAGCCAGGATTTTGGGTGCTAAGCAACCTTACGTCGGAGCGTAGCGCAGCCTGGTAGCGCATCAGTCTGGGGGACTGGGGGTCGTGGGTTCGAATCCCGCCGCTCCGACCATTTTCACTAAATGTAAGCCGAGTTTTCGATCAGCGGATCGGCCAAAGGCGTGACCAGGTATTGGCTGTGGTATCGCTGAGCCAGGCGCAGCGAGCGGAGCCTTCACAAAGCTGCGCAAATTCACTGCTGGCGCGGGCACTTTTTTCCGCTGTCACGTCCAAAAAGCCCGCCAAGGCCTGCTGCATCTGCGCGCTGCCGACGGTCATCATTTTCTGCGCGGCTTCTGCCTGGCGTTGCGCGCCGGCCAATAGCTCCTCCGCAACACCTTCCGCTGCGGTAGCGACATGGGGTGCCAACGCCTCTCCCAGTGCGCAGAAGGCGCGTTGTTCAGCGCTGCGTGGATTATGGCCCAACACGGCATCAGTCAGCGCATCCCAAAAGCGGCTTGAGCCAAGCATGAGCGAAAGCGCCGCCCCACCGGCTTGGCCGAACACGCAGGCGTAGCTCATGCGCGCTTCGGGGGTGGCGGCTTTCGGTACCAACGGCGCGGCAGTCACGGCCTCAGGCAGTTTTGGGTTTGGTCGCGCCGTTTCGGCCGCATGGGCTGCCAACGGCGCTAACACCAGCGCCAATATCGCTGCCTGAATGCCAAGTTTTCTCATGCGCGCTTCACACCCCAGAATAGAGCAGGTCCGCCTTTGACGACATCGCGAATACTGCGTCGATAGGCTTGCGGCGGCAGCACCAGGCCGAGAGGGATGAAGGGCACTTCCTGCCAAACGACGCGCTGGATTTCCTCGGCGATGGTTTTCTCGGTCGCCAGATCAGGCGCGGCAAACCAGGCATCGCGCAATTCCTCAAGCTTCGGCATGCTGGGCCAGCCGGACCAGGCATTGGCGCCATTGCCGCGAATGGGCATGTGGCTGCCGGGCACCGAGACATCCAGGCCTTCCCAGGTGGTGCAAAAGGCGCTCCAGCCGCCTTGATCGACCGGGCCGCGATTGGTCCGGCGCTGGATTTGCGTGCCCCAATCCATGGAAATGAAATCCACGTTGAAGCCGATGCGCTTCATCAAATCCGCGGCCACTACCGCGAGGTTTTGAAGCACGGGCAGATCGGTGGCCGACATCATCACCACGCGTTCATTCTTGTAGCCTGAAGCGGCGAGTGCAGCGCGCGCCGCATCCAGGCTGCGCGGGCCGGTCAGCACTTCAAGCCCCGCATCATTGGCGAGCGGTGTACCTGGCGTGAAGACGCCGGCCGGCACATGGGACAGGGTTTGATCCGTGCCGATGGACCCATCCATGAAAACGCGCTGGTCAATCGCGGGCAAAAGCGCGCGCCGCACCGCGACATTGTCAAAAGGCGGATGGAGGAAATTAAAGCGCAGCACACCAAGATTACCCGCACTATTGATGCGGTCCACGACAATGTCGCGATGCCGGCGCAAAAGCGGCAGCAAATCCGCATGCGGCTGTTCCCACCAATCGGCTTCATTGTTTTGCAGTGCGGCCGATGCAGTGGAAGGATCAGGCATGATGCGCCATTCGACCCGATCAAAATGCACGGGCTTGCCACCCGCCATGAAGTCAGAGGCTTCCTGGCGCGTCTGATAGGCTTCAAAACGGTCATAGACAGCGATGTCGCCAGACCGGAACAGATCCTGGCGGAAACGGAAGGGGCCGCTGCCGGTGAAATCCCGAATTTGCTGGAAGGCATCTGTTTCCGCGATGCGTTCGGGCATGATGGCGCAAATGCTGGCCGATGGCTTGCCGAGCGCCCAAGCCAAGCCCGCCCAAGGCTGCTTCAGGCGAATTTCAAAGCGGCTGTCATCCAGCGCGCGCATTTCGTTCAGCAGCACGCCAAGCCTTTGGCCGAGCACATCGCGCTTTGACCAGCGATTGATGGAAGCGATGCAATCCTTCGCGCGCACCGGTTCATTGTCATGGAAACGAAGCCCCGGGCGGAGTGTCATGGTCCAGGTCAGGCGATCGGCGGAAACCTCATGCCCTGCCAGCATCTGATGCTTTGGACGAAAATCCGCCCCCAGGCCGAACAAGGTATCATAGACCATGAGGCCGTGATTGCGGACGATGACAGCCGTGCTCCAGACCGGGTCCATGCTGGAGAGGTTGCTTTGCGGAATGAAACGCAGCGTGCGCGCGGCGGTTTGGCCGGTGGCAAAACGCGGCGCGGCGAGTGCGGCGGCCGTGGCGGCAAGCATTGAACGGCGATGGACCATGACTAAATCCTTTCAAGCGACGGCATATTCAAGCATGCCGCTGCCCGGGGCCGGTCGGCAAGCCTGTTCCGGCGAAATTCAGCGCTGTGTTGGGTAGTACAGTGCGACGGTATGCGTGGCCTCGGCAAAAATCAGCCAGCGTTCCACCAATAGCCCAGCGACGGCGCTGGCGGCGGCAAGCAGGCCAAAAGCCATGGCCGCGCTACCGCCCAGGATAATGGCAAGG
>CAMCEP010000112.1 GCA_945873675.1 Asaia bogorensis | reverse complement strand
TGGCGGGGCTTGAATCCATGGCGCGGGAATTGGCGAAATGATCCGTACGCCGCAATCAAATCATCGCAAGAAGGAAATCACTTCTCATGGCCAGTAAGCCTCGTCTGCCGCGTGGGCGGCAATTCTTTGCCAATCCGGGCCCGACCAATATTCCGGATTCCGTGCTGCATGCGGTGGCGCATGTCACGATTGATTTCAATGATCCTGCGTTCATCAAGGTCTATGAAAAATGTGTTGCCGGGCTGAAGCGCGTACTGAAAACCGAACAGCAGATATTCATGTATACGGGTTCTGGCCACGCCGCATGGGAAGCGAGCCTCGTCAATCTTTTCTCTCCGGGCGATAAGGTTGCCATCATTGAAACCGGCCATTTCTCGCAGAATTGGGCGCAGATGGCTGAGGATTTATCGCTTCAGGTTGAAACCATTGCCGCCGATTGGCGCCGTGGTCTTGATTTTGGAGCGCTACGCGCGGCGCTTGCCGCGGACAAGACGCATAGCATCAAGGCCGTCTGCGCGGTGCATAACGAAACCGCAACCGGAATGGAATTACCGCTTAAGCAAGTACGCGCGGTGATGGATGAGGTGGGGCACCCGGCCCTGTTATTGAGCGATACCATTTCCTCACTCGGTTCGCTTGATTTTCGCATGGATGAATGGGGCGTGGATGTCGCGGTAGGCGGCAGCCAGAAGGGCTTGATGTTGCCAACTGGCATGTCCTTCACCGGCGTGTCAGCCAAGGCGATGGAAGCGCACAAAACATCGCGCCTGCCGAAATCCTATTTCTCCTGGACGAAAATGCTCGCACGTCCGCTGAAATCCTTTATCGGCACCACACCGACCTCTCTTTTCTATGGGCTGGAGGAAAGCCTGCGGCTGCTGGAAGAAGAAGGGCTGGATGAGGTTTTTGCGCGCCATTCGCGCCTTGCGGAAGCGGTGCGGCGCTGCGTGCGCCATTGGTCCGGCAATGCTGGGCCGCAGCTTTTCTGCACCAATCCGGAACGATATTCTGATACCGTAACATCCATTCTGATGCCCGAAGGCCATGATGCGGAAGCGGTGCGCCGCACCGCGCTACAAACCTTCAATGTCTCACTTGGCGGTGGGCTTGGGCCTTTGGGCGGCAAGGTATTCCGCATCGGGCATTTGGGGGATTTGAATGAACCGATGATCCTGGGCACGCTTTCCGTTGTGGAAATGGCGCTGAAGCTGAACGGCGTGCCGCATGCACCAGGCGGTGTTGCGGCGGCGATGGAATATCTGGCCGAAGCTGCGCGTTGACGTGAATTAGGGGTGCGTCTCTGAGCGCACCCCACGTGACCATAACCGGCCGCAACGAGCCGGAATTGCAGGAGGAAGCAAGGCAATGTCCATCATCCATCGCGGCGTCTATCGCCATGCTGATATGCAGCGGCTGTTCAACCCTGCCTCGATTGCAGTGATCGGCGCTTCCCCGCGCGTGGGTTCTTTCGCGGATCGCACCATCAGCGCGCTGTCTGGCTATACCGGCCGGCTGCATCTGGTGAATAGCCGCTATGAAAAAATTGGTGAGCAGCCCTGCTTTCCTTCCGTGGCAGCCCTGCCTGAAGTACCGGATTGCTGCATTGTGGTAGCCGCCAAGGATGCGGTGGAAGAAATCGCGACCGATTGCGCCAAAGCTGGCGTTGGCGGCGTGATGATTTATGCCTCTGGCTTTTCGGAAACCGGGCGGGCGGAAGATATTGCCGCGCAGCAACGCCTCGCCGCCATTGGGCGCAATGCGGGCATGCGTATTGTCGGGCCAAATTGCATCGGCATGCTGAATTTCGGCAGCAAGGCCGGCGTGACCTTCATGATCCCGCCCCCCATGGAAGCGCCCCTGCCGCATGCGCTTGGCCTAGTCAGCCAATCCGGCGCGCTTGGTTTTTCGCTAGCGCAATCTGTGATGCGCGGGGTGTCGGTCAGCCACCTTCTCACTACCGGCAATTCTTCCGATATTGATGTGGCGGATTGCGTTTCCTTCCTGGCTGATGATCCGGCGTGCCGCGCGATTGCTTGCGTGTTTGAAGGCATGCCGGACCCGATGCGCTTCATTGAAGCCGCACAAATCGCTGATGCCGCTGATAAGCCCCTGATTGTCTTCAAGCTTGGTACGGGCGAACAGGGCGCAGCCGCTGCCATGTCTCATACCGGGTCACTCGCGGGTTCTCAGGCCGCCTATCGCGCGGCCTTTGAACGCGCGGGCGCGATCCTGGTGGATAATTTCGAAGCCATGGTAGAAACTGCGTCCTTCATGGCGAAGGCACCGAAGCCAAAAGCGCGCGGTGTTGCAGTAGTGGCGGTCTCCGGCGGCGCGGCGATCATGTCCGCCGATCGCGCGGAAGAACGCGGTATTCCGCTGCCGCAGCCAACCCCGCCGGTGCAGGCCATTTTGGAATCGCGCATTCCGGATTTTGGTTCTGCGCGCAATCCTTGCGATGTCACCGCGCAAGTCGCCAATGACCCGGAAAGCCTGACGGCGTGTGCTTCCGCCATGCTGGGCGAAGACCATTACGGCACGCTGCTTTATGCGCAAATCTATTCGACCGAACTTTCTGCCAAACGCCCCGGCGAATTGGCTGCCATTGCGGAAAAGTACGACAAGCCCATCTGCGTGGTTTGGACAACGGAATGGCTGGAAGGCTTCGGTTCGAAGGAGGCTGAGCAAAACCCACGCATCGGCCTATTCCGGTCCATGGATCGTTGCTTTGCCACACTCGATCATTGGCATAAGCGCGAAGAACGCCGCAGTGCCGGCCCACGCCACTATCAGCGCCTCGCACGACCCGAAGCCGCGCAGGAAGCGGCGAAGCTGATTGCAGCCGCGCAAGACCGCACGCTGACGGAACGCGAAGCGAAGCAGGTGCTGGCCGCCTATGGCGTGCCTGTTGTGCCGGAACGCCTGGCCACGACGGAAGATGAGGCTCTCGCCGCCGCCAAGGCGCTCGGCTGGCCGGTCGCGATCAAGGTGGAAAGCCCGGATTTGCCGCATAAGACCGAAGCGGGGGTCATTCGCCTGAAGTTGAAGGATGAAGCCGAATTGCGCGAAGCCTTCCGCGCTGTCATGGCCAATGCCAAGCATCATGCACCGAAGGCGCGCATCAATGGCGTGCTGGTGCAGCCCATGGCGAAGCCGGGGGTGGAGATCATGGTCGGCGCGCGGATTGACCCGCTGATGGGACCGCTCGTGGTGGCCGGCCTTGGTGGTGTGCTGGTGGAATTGATGCGCGATTCCGCGCTGGCGCTCGCACCTGTCACAAAGACGGAAGCGCGTGATTTGCTCGGCCGCCTGAAAGGTCGCGCGGCGCTGGAAGGCTTCCGCGGTGCGCCCGCCGCCGATATGGACAGGCTTTCGGATATCATCGTCCGGCTGTCGGAATTCGCCGCTGATCAGCGTAATCTGATCGCTGAACTGGATGTTAACCCCATCATCATCGCCGGCAGTGATGCTGTGGCGGTGGATGCGCTGATTGTGAAAGCCTAAGGCAAAACCATGACCAAACCGCTTTTCCTACTCTGGACCGATGGCGCGGATGCCTATCGCAAGGCGATCACCGATGCCGGGCTGGACCAGCGCATCCGGCTGGATGTGCTGGCGCGCAACGCCACGCCAAGTGCCGCGCAAATGCAGGAAGCGGAGGCGATGCTGACCTGGGGGCCACCGGCCGGGACGCTCACGCAAATGCCAAAGCTCCGCTGGGCGCAGGCGTTAACGGCAGGCGTGGAACATTGGCTGGCGCGGGCTGATCTGCCGCCAGGCATGACGCTGACCTGCGCGCGGGGGACGCATCGCGTGCAAATGCCGGAAAACATCCTGGGCGCGCTGTTTCACATCACGAAACCCTATGCGGCCATTGTCGGTGACAATGCCGCCAGCACCTGGACGCGCCGGGTTTCGACGACACTTGCGGGGCAGACGCTTGGCATTCTGGGTCTTGGCGCCATCGGCCAGGAATTGGCACGCAAAGCCTCAGCACTTGAAATGCGCGTGATTGGCACGCGCCGCGCGACCGGCAGCTTGCCGCATGTGGATCGGGTTTATACACCGGCGGAAACCGATGAGGTGCTCGCGCAATCCGATTTCGTCGTGCTGTTGCTGCCGGCCACGCCCGAGACAGAGAACATCATCAATGCCGCGCGGCTCGCGCGCATGAAGAAAACCGCCTGGCTGCTCAATTTCGGTCGTGGCGCCTTGATTGATGATGCGGCCTTGGTCGCGGCTGCCAAGGCCGGCACCATTGCGGGTGCGATCCTGGATGTGTTTCGCCAGGAGCCTTTGCCCAAGGAAGATCCTTTCTGGAGCACGGAAAATATCCTGGTGCTGCCGCATATTGGCGGGCTGCATCCGGCGCGGGATTCTATGGTGGCGGCGCTGCTGGTTGAAAACCTGCGCCGCTTTTTGGATGGCGCACCGCTTAAGGAAGTGGTGGACCGCAAGGCGGGTTACTGACCCCATGGCTTATCGGCCCTTCGATCTCAGCGGCAAGGTTGCGCTGATCACGGGCGGTAATTCCGGCATTGGGCTTGGTATGGCCAAAGCCCTTGCGGAAGCGGGCGCTGATATCGCGATCTGGGGCAGCAATGCCGCGAAGAACGCAGCCGCTTTGGAAAGCCTGAAGCCGCTTGGCGTGCGCCTTTATGCGCTGACCTGCGACATCAGCGATGAAGCGGCGGTGGGAAGTGCCTTCGCGGAAACCGTGGAAAAGCTTGGCCGCGTGGATGCCTGCTTCGCCAATGCCGGCACCTATGGCCATGCAGCGCGCTTCACGGCGCTGGAAACCACCGAATGGCAGCGCGTGATGCGCATCAATCTGGATGGAGCCTTCTTCACGCTGCGCGCCGCGGCGCGGCATATGGTGGAACGGGGCGGCGGCGGTTCCCTGGTGGCCACAGCCTCCCTCGCCGCCATTGAAGGTGCTGCCCGCAATGCGCATTACGGCGCCACCAAAGGCGCGTTGGTGGCCATGATTCGTGCGCTGGCGGTGGAGTTGGCCCGGCATGGCATTCGCGCCAATGCCATCCTGCCTGGTTGGATCGAAACCGCCATGACCGCCGGCAATGTGGCGGATGAGCGTTTCAGCGGCGCCGTGCTGCCCCGCATCCCGGCCAGGCGCTGGGGCAGGCCCGCGGATTTCGGCGGCATTGCGGTTTATCTGGCAAGCGATGCCTCGGTCTATCATTCCGGCGATTGCCTGGTGATTGATGGCGGCTATTCCCTTTTCTGACCCCCCTCTGGACCCCAGCCCCCGGCTTGGGTTAGGAAGGGACTGCGTTGCCCCTGTGGCGGAACGGTAGACGCAGACGACTCAAAATCGTCCGCCCGTGAGGGCATGGGAGTTCGAGTCTCCCTGGGGGCATTCCTTTCAAGCAATCCGTTAGCCTTGATATCGCCCGCCAGATGCGAAGGTTGAGCTGATGCCTGGGATCACGACAGCACCTGCGCGTGGTTGTGCGCGGCAGGTGCGCCGAAGGCGATGGGGGCGATGGGCACTACATCCAACGTTGAGTGAACGGGCAGGCAATCACGGCGATCACTTCCCGGGATCTGCGCGCAGCATCAGCTTCCAACTTTGGGTTTGGTCGCCTGACTGGCGGCGTTGTGGGCTCGCGCAGTTGACGAGTATCAAGCGAAGCTGGTTTTGGGCGTAATTTCGCGTCATCTCACGGGTTTCCTGCATTTGGCTCTGGACAAGCGCGTCCGAAATTGATTCTTTAAGGATCACTTCATATTGCGGGGTATTGCGCCGATGGCGCTGCTTTCCACCTTCAAGCGACTCCTGAAAGGGGTTCTGGTGCCGGCGGTATTCCTGGCGGTGTCAGGGTATTTCGGTTGGCATGCCGTGCATGGCGAACGCGGGCTGATGGCGCGCGATAAGCGGCAGGCGGATATTACTGCAGCGCGCACCGAACTTGCGAAGGCAGAGGCCGAGCGTGACGCCATGGAACGCCGCGTGACCGGTCTAAGGGGCGATAGGCTTGATCGGGACCAGCTTGAAGAACGCGCCCGGTCGCTTTTGAACATGGTCGGGCGCGATGAGGTGATTGTGCCCTATGGGCCGGAACGCCGGCTTTATTGATCAGCGGGCGCCTTCAGCCTGTTTTGCTTGATTTTTCAGGCCTTACGGAAGCCGGCTTAGTGCGCCGGGGGGGATGCCATGGGCGCCTCCTTTATGGCGAAACAAACACTTAACTGAATTATAGTTAATTACATTATTGCGTTGCAAAAACACGATTTTTTACCTTTTCAAGGCTTGAAATTAGCAATTGCTCGGCGCTAACTACGCATGGAAGCTAAGTTCCGGAGGTTCATCCCATGCCCCAGGCCACAGAAGCCGCCAGCAAGCGGCGCGGCAAAGCCAAAACCCCATCCCTGTCGCGCGAAGAATTGCTGCGCGCCTATCGCGACATGCTGCTGATCCGCCGGTTCGAGGAAAAGGCCGGCCAGCTTTACGGCATGGGGCTGATTGGCGGCTTTTGCCATTTGTATATCGGCCAGGAAGCCGTGGTTGTCGGCATGCAAATGTGCCTGAAGCAGGGGGATCAGGTGATTACCTCCTACCGCGACCACGGGCATATGCTGGCGACCGGCATGGAAGCCCGCGGCGTGATGGCGGAACTCACCGGGCGCATCGGCGGCTATTCCAAGGGCAAGGGTGGCTCCATGCACATGTTCAGCCGGGAGAAGGGTTTCTACGGCGGGCATGGCATTGTTGGCGCGCAGGCGTCACTCGGCAATGGCCTCGCCTTCGCCAATTGGTATCGGCAGGATGGCCGCGTGGCGCTGACCTATTTCGGGGAAGGCGCTTCCAATCAGGGCCAGGTATTTGAAAGCCTGAATCTGGCCGCTTTGTTCAAGCTGCCCTGCATTTTCATCATCGAAAACAACAAATACGGCATGGGCACAAGCGTTGATCGTGCATCGGCTTCGCGTGACCTATCGCAGAATGGCGCGCCCTGGGGCATCCCCGGTGAGCAGGTGAATGGCATGGATGTGGCTTCCGTGCGTGAAGCGGGCGAACGCGCGGTTGCGCATTGCCGCGCCGGCAAGGGGCCGTATCTGCTGGAGTTGAAGACCTATCGCTATCGCGGCCATTCCATGTCCGACCCCGCGAAGTATCGCACGCGCGAAGAAGTGCAGAAAATGCGCGAAACATCGGATTGCATTGAAACCGCGCGCAAGGCGCTGCTGGATGATTTCGGCGTGACGGAGGCCGATCTGAAGGTGATTGATGATGAGGTGAAGGCGATTGTCCAGGACAGCGCTGATTTCGCGCAGGAAAGCCCGGAACCGCCCGAGAGCGAATTGATGACCGATATTCTGGTGGAGGTTGGCTGAAATGGGTGCCGTGATCCTGATGCCCGCGCTTTCCCCCACCATGACGGAAGGCAAGTTGGCCCGCTGGCTGAAAAAGGCTGGCGATAAGGTGAAATCCGGCGAGGTGATCGCCGAGATTGAAACCGACAAGGCGACCATGGAAGTGGAAGCCGTGGATGAGGGTGTATTGACCTCTATCCTCGTGCCGGAAGGGACGGAGAATGTCGCTGTGAATACGGCGATTGCTGAATTGGATGGTGGCACTGGCAGCGCAACGGTCGCGCCCGCACCGGTGGCAGCACCTGCACCCGTCGCCCCTGCCCCGGCTTCCGTACCGGCCGCACCGCGCGCGGCCACGCCCGAGAAGGATTGGGGCCCGACCAAGACGATTACGGTGCGTGAAGCGCTGCGCGATGCCATGGCGGCTGAAATGCGCGCCGATGCGGATGTTTTCCTGATTGGGGAAGAAGTCGCACAATATCAGGGCGCCTATAAGATCAGCCAAGGCTTGCTGGAAGAATTTGGCGCCCGCCGCGTGATGGATATGCCCATTACGGAACATGGCTTCACTGGCATGGCGGTGGGTGCGGCCTTCACTGGCTTGAAGCCCATTGTTGAATTCATGACCTTCAATTTTTCCATGCAGGCGATTGACCAGATCATCAATTCGGCCGCCAAGACCTTGTATATGTCGGGTGGTCAGCTTGGTTGCCCCATCGTCTTCCGTGGCCCGAATGGCGCGGCTTCCCGCGTCGCGGCGCAGCATTCGCAATGCTATGCTTCCTGGTATGCGCATTGCCCGGGGTTGAAGGTTGTTTCGCCCTGGTCAGCCGCCGATGCGAAAGGGCTGCTGCGCGCGGCCATTCGTGACCCCAATCCGGTCATCGTGCTGGAAAATGAAATCCTTTATGGGCAGAGCTTCGAATGCCCAACTGCGGATGATTTCGTGCTGCCGATTGGCAAGGCGAAGGTGGAACGCGAAGGCAGTGACGTCACCATCGTTGCCTTCTCCATCATGGTCGGCATGGCGATGCAGGCGGC
>CAMCEP010000111.1 GCA_945873675.1 Asaia bogorensis | reverse complement strand
GTGGTAAGTTCCACGCGGTTCTTCACCGCATCCTGCAACAGCACCACGGCCTGCGGAGCGCCTTCAATCAGGAACAGCAAATGCCCAGGCGTGTGGCCAGGCGAAAGATGCGCCGTGATGCCGGGCAGCACTTCCTGCCCATCATCCATCAATTGCATGGTCGGCCAGCGACTAAGCGCTTCCACCGCATGTTCCGGCACGGCGGTTTCGCCCCAACCAACTCCAAGCGCCCAGGCCAATTCCTTCCGCCCCACATGAATGCGCGCATCGCGGAACATGGGCCAATTCACCACATGATCATGGTGCAAATGGCTGACCAGCAGATCGGTCACATCCGATAGCTTCACGCCCTGCTTGGCGAGTGCTTCGACCAAGGGTTTGCGCATGCCATAGCCGCCGCCATCCAGCACCACGATGCGACCATGGCCGCGCAGCAGCGCAACGGTGCTCCAGCCCAAGCCACCATGCTGCGTGGATTTGCCAGGATAACCCTGGATCAGAACATCAATCCGCCAATCGCCGCTTGTAAATTGCATGGCGCCTTCCCTTTCGAATGCTTCAGACCAGCATCGCCAAAGAAGCCAGCTTGGTCCAGCCCTAGCCCGGCACCCTGATCCGCGCGCGCAGCCCGCCTAAGGGGCTGTCTTCCAAAAAGACATCGCCGCCATGGGCGCGCGCAATGTCACGGGCAATCGCAAGCCCAAGCCCGGTGCCGCCGCCCGACAGGCTAGTGAAGGGCTTGAAGGCGTCTTCCCGCGCCGCTTCTGGAATCCCCGGACCATCATCATCAATGCTGATATCAGCCCAAATGCCATTCTGGCCGCGTGGCTGCTGCGTTAGTGTCACCGTCACCCGCTTGGCGTGCTTGCGGGCATTATGGAGCAGATTGGCAAAGCAGCGCCGCATAGCGCCGGCACGAAGTTCTATCAGCAGCGGTTCCGGGCCTTCAAAAGGTATTGCTTCGCCACCGCGCGCCTGTTGCGTGACAACGCCCCGAAGCAAAGCAGAAAGGTCGGTTTCTTCCGGCTGTTCCAGCCCTTCACCGCGTGCAAAGGCCAAGTAAACGCCGATCAGGCGATCCATTTCCTCCACATCTTCGGTCATCGCTGCGGCATCTTCGCGCGCGGCTTCTGGCAGCATGGCGAGCCCAAGCCGAAGCCGCGTGAGTGGCGTGCGCAAATCATGGCTGATGCCGGCCAGCATTTCCGTCCGGCTATCCACAAAGCGGCGAATGCGTTCTTCCATGCGGTTGAAGGCAGTGGCGGCTTGGCGCACCTCGGCCGCACCTTCCGGTTTCATCGGTCCCACGGTGCGGCCCATGCCGAAAGCCTCTGCGGCGGCCGAAATTTTGCGCAACGCACGCACCTGATTGCGCATGAAAAGTGCCGCCACCAGAAATAGCAACAGCGAAGACCCGACCAGCCAGATGACGAAAAGATAGATCGTTCCGCTGAATAGCCGCTTGCGCGCCACTTCCACATGCAGAACGCCATCTTTCATTTGCACACGAATGATCACACTGCGCGGGTCGCTCTGCCAATCCGCATCGAAGGGCAGGCGCACGCGTTCCTGCATGGCTGTCGCCAAATCTTCTTCCAAGGGCAGCAACGGCATGGAAGGCGGGCGCATGCCCGTCTGCGTCAGGCGCGCGCCGGCTTCATAGGCCAGCGACAAATCAAGCCGCCAGGCAGCTTCGCGAAAAATCCAGGTGCGATCCTGCTCCACCGTTTCGCGTTCCAGCAGGCCGACCACCATCGCCACATCGCCTGCCACACCAGCGGCCAGGCGGCGCGAAATCACATCCAGATGGCTGCCATAGAAAAGCTGCAAGGCAATCGCCTGCAATACCACCAGCGGCACCAGAATGATCAGCAGAGCGCGGCCCAAAAGCCCACGCGGCACCAGCCGGCGCAAGCTCAGGTGCAGCCGTGTCACGCACCCGGCCTTAAAACATAGCCGCGATGGCGAATGGTCTGAATGAAGCGCGGCTCGCGCGGGTCGGGCTCCACCTTGCGGCGCAGCCTGGTCACCTGCACATCAATCGCGCGTTCACCGGCATCCGGTGTGCCGAGAGCCTCGCCAATATCCTCTCGGCTCAGGATTTCACCCGGACGGCGCGCAAGGGCTTGCAGCAGCGCAGCCTCGCCGCCCGTCAGGCGAATAATGCCATCCGGGCCGCGCAATTCAGCGCGTTCAATATCAAACCAGCGATTGCCGATCTGCATCGGCACCAAGCTGTGCGATACGGCAGGCGCGGGCGCGGCGCGGCGCAGAATGGTGCGAATGCGCAGCGCCAATTCACGCGGGTCAAAAGGCTTGGCCAGATAATCATCCACGCCCTGTTCAAGCCCCGCGATGCGATCATCTGGCGCGCCGCGCGCGGTCAGCATCAGGATCGGCACTTCCTGCCCTTCGGTACGGAGCGCAGCGGTCAATTCAAGCCCCGTCTCACCGGGCATCATCACATCCAGCACCAAAAGATCGAAGGCCATATCCGCGAGCGCCGCGCGCGCCGCTACGGCGTGCTCCGCCGTAGTGACGCGAAAGCCCTGCTCGGTCAGAAAGCGCTGCAATAGCGCGCGCAGTCGAGCATCATCATCCACCACCAGAATATGCGCGGGATCTTCCTGGCCGCTCATCGTCTGTTGCCCTCTGGCTCTGGCCCTTCCAGCCGCGCGAGGCTCGCTTGCGCATCTTCGCCCATCAGCCCTCGCATGACGCGGCGAAAGCCTTCCACCGCGGCGGGGCCCGCTTCGCGATAGGCGCGCATCACGGTCTCTCGCTGGCGTTCAAAAAGGCGGCGTTCCAGCGCCATACCCTTTTCGGTGAGCGTCAAGCGCCTTTGCCGCCGGTCGCTTTCGCCCGGCGCCTGCACCACATAGCCATCGCTCATCAGCGGTTGCAGCACGCGCCCCAGGCTTTGTTTGGTGATGCCAAGAATGCCAAGCAATTCGCCAACCGTGATCCCCGGGCGGCGTCCCACAAAATGCAGCACGCGATGATGCGCCCGCCCCATATCGAGCGTAGCCAGAATTTCATCCGCGCCGGCGGTGAAATCGCGATAGCCGAAGAACAGCAAATCCTGGGCAAGGCGGAGTTCTTCTTCCCGCAAGAACAGCAGATTGCGCCCAGCCGGCAGGGCGCGCGCCTCGGCCAATTCAGCAATATTGGTGCTGCCCCGTGTCGGCATTTCCCGCATCCCCATTTGGACAGGAGTATTGACGCATTCGGCGCCCCTGTCCAATGCGAAACGCGCGAAACCCCGCGCTTTGCAAGGCTGCAACCGCGTCTCTATATGGCCTCTGATATCTTTGCCGGAGAAACAACCATGATCACGCGCCGCCCCCTGCTGGCCGCCGCCTTGCTCGCGACCCCCTCCATCGCCCGCGCCCAGGGCGAATGGCCCGCGCGCCCGGTGCGCGTGATTGTGCCCTGGCCGCCGGGCGGGTCCACCGATGTGCTGGTGCGGATTTATTGTGAATTGATGCAGCCAATCCTGGGGCAGAATTTCATCATCGAAAACCGCCCTGGCGCAGGCGGGAATATCGGCATTGATGCCACCGCCAAGGCAGCGCCGGATGGCTACACCATGGGCATCGCGTCCGTCGGGCATTTGGTGATCAACAACTTCCTTTATGCCCGCCTGCCCTATAACCCAGCGCGGGATTTGGTGCCGGTTGGGATCGCCTGGGATTTGCCCAATGTTGTCGTGGTCTCCTCGCAGCATAATCCATCGCGGAGCCTCGCGGATTTTACTGCCTGGGTGCGCGCCAAGCGGGGCGGCTTTACCTACGGCTCGCCCGGCGTTGGCACCACGGGGCATTTGACCGGCGCGCTTTTCGCTGGGCGCGTCAATGTGGAAGGCACCCATGTGCCCTTCCGCGGCGCGGCGCAGATCATCCCCGCCATGCTGTCGGGTGATCTTGATTCGGCTTTGGATAACCTCGCTTCCTATGTGCCGGTCATTCAGGAAGGGCGCATGCGGGCATTGGCTGTGACCTCTGCTACGCGCTGGCCGACCATGCCGGATGTGCCCACAATGGCCGAGGCCGGCTTAGCCGATTTCGTCGTTTCCTCCTGGCAGGGTTTTGTCTTCCCGGCCGGCACACCGCGTGTGGCGATTGAACGCGTCAGCGCGGCACTTCGGCGCATTGTGGCCGACCCCGCCGTGAAGGAACGCTTCCTGCGTGTAGGGGCCGAGGCCGTGTGGTCCACCCCGGAAGACATGATCGCCCGTGCCCAGCGTGAACGGCCCATGTGGCAGGAAGCGGTACGGATTTCGGGTGCGCGGCTGGAATAGCGGCGCGTGACGCCCAACGCCGCCTGGGGCAATGCGCTTTTCATTGACCACGCCATCCTGCGCCTGGGTTGGCGGAATTGGGGCGTGGTGGCGCCAGGGCGGCTTTACCGGTCCAACCACCCGCTGCCCTGGCAATTGCGCCAGGCGGCGCGGCGCCATGGCATCCGCACCATCATCAATCTGCGCGGCAACCGCGCCGATTGCGGCGCGGATGCACTCAGCCGGGCCGAAGCCGCGCGGCTTGGCCTCACGCATATAGACGCACCTTTCGAAAGCCGCGGCGCACCGCATAAGGACCGCATCTTGAGGCTCGCCGGGATTTTCCAGGATATGAAGGAACCGGCGCTCATCCATTGCAAATCGGGGGCTGATCGCACCGGGCTTGCAGCTGGCATCTGGCTTTTGCTGCAAGGGCGCCCGGCGCAGGAAGCGCTGGCCCAGCTTTCACTGCGCCATGGCCATATAGCGGCATCACGCACTGGGATTCTGGACGCTTTCTTCAAAAGCTTCGCCGCCTTCCAGCGCGTCAATCCCGAAACCCCCTTCCTGGATTGGTTGCGCGACACCTATTCCGAGGCCAAGTTGCGGGAGAGTTTTTCCAGCAACCCCTGGGCGGACCGCCTGGTGGATCAGGTACTGCGGCGGGAGTGATCCGGCTGGCTGCCTTGATTTTGCCCAGTTTTGCATCGCAGCAATTCAATTAAATCAGATGGTTATAGTGAAACATGCAGAAACAAGGCTTGAATCGCTTTTGCCGGATCATCATGGGAAAGTAACACTGGGTTGATTAGGGAAGCGTCTCCCGCGCGACTTTCAGCCCAGAATCGAAGGGTGTGATGGACGGTTTTCTTCCTGCGGAACATGGTCGGCGCAAGACCCTCAAGGCCTCGATTGGCTGTGTGGGTGATGGGCTGCATTCTGGCCGTCGGATCTCCCTCACGCTGCATCCCGGCGCCGCCGGTGCCGGTATTCAGTTCCGCCGCACCGATCTTGGCGTGGATATCCCAGCCCGCTTCGATTTCGTGACCGATACGCGGCTTTGCACCACCGTGACGGCGCCCACCGCGCCGACAGCGCGCATCGGCACGATTGAACACATCATGGCGGCCCTTGCGGGTGCGGGCATTGATGATGCCATCATTGAAGTGGATGGGCCGGAAATTCCCATCCTGGATGGCTCCGCCGCGCCCTTCCTGTTCCTGATTGATTGCGCCGGTATCGCAACCAGCGCCGCCCCGCGCCAGATGATCGAAGTGCTGCGCCCGGTTCGCGTGGAAGATGCTCAAGGCGCCTTCGCCGAATTGCGCCCGAATGCCGAACTGGCCTTCGATGCCATGGTGGAAATTGACTACCCCAATACGGCCATCGGCTATCAGTCGCTGAATTTCCGCCTCACGGCCGAAGCCTTCCGGGCCAATGTGGCGGATTCCCGCACTTTTGGCCTTAAGGAAGATGTCGCGCGCCTGCATGAAGCCGGCCTTGCCCTTGGTGGCAGCCTGGACAATGCCGTGGTGGTGGATGGCATGACCATTCTGAACCCCGGCGGGCTGCGCCATGCGGATGAATTCATCCGCCACAAGATGCTGGATATGGTGGGCGACCTTGCCCTGGCTGGCGCACCACTCCGCGCCCGCTTCATCGGCAGCCGGTCCGGCCATGCGCTGAACAACCAAGTGTTGCGCGCGCTTTTCGCCGACCCCAGCGCTTGGCGCTGGGTGGGCAGCGCTGCCACCCCGGCCAAGGAAAAGGCCCCTGCCTTCGCCTGAATGTGCATCTTTGGCTACAGGTGATTTCACCCGAGGCCATTCTGCCCTATATCAAAGCTGTCTTTCTGTTGAACCGGGATTCATGCGCCGCTTCCTGCCGATAGCTCTGCTTCTGACCCTCGCCGCTTGTGGTAGTTCAAGCTCAACGAACACCACCGGTGCGGACCCGTCGCTCACCCGACGCGTGACCGCCAATGCGGCGGATGAGGAACCGCAGCAGCTCTATGCCCTTGGCATGCAGAATCTGCGCGCGCGCAGCTATGCCCGCGCGGTCGAGTATTTTGATTCGATCGAGCGTGAGCACCCCTATTCCACCTGGTCCACCAGCGCCAAACTGATGGCGGCCTATACGGAATATCTGCGCAATCGCTACACGGAAGCGATCGGCGCTTTGGATCGCTTCATTCAGCTGCACCCATCCCATCGCGACATTGCCTATGCCTATTACCTGCGCGCGCTTTGCCAATATGAACAAATCACCGATGCGCAGCGCGACCAGCGCCAGACCACCATCGCGATGGCGTCCTTGCAGGAAGTCATCAACCGCTTCCCCGATAGCGCCTATGCGCGTGATGCGCGGCTAAAGATTGACCTTGGCCGAGACCACCTGGCCGGCAAGGAAATGACCGTTGGCCGCTTCTATCAGCGCCAGGGTCTGCATCAGGCCGCCATTGGCCGCTATCGCCGCGTGGTGGAGGATTTCCAGACCACGAACCACGTCCCCGAAGCTTTGCATCGGCTGGTAGAAATCTACCTGAACCTTGGCCTGACCGAAGAAGCGCGCCGCAACGCGGCCGTGCTTGGCTATAACTACCCCGGCAGCGATTGGTATGCCGATAGCTACGCGCTGTTGGTGGCCGCCGGTGCAGAAGCCCGTGGTGAGCGTTCCGGCTTTGTCAGCCGGATGCTGAACAAGATTTTCTGAGCACGGGGCGGCGCGCCGATGCTCGCCTCTCTGGCCATTCGCGATGTGGTGTTGATTGAAAAGCTCGACCTGAGTTTTGACGCTGGGCTTGCGGTGCTGACAGGCGAAACCGGCGCCGGCAAATCCATTTTGCTGGATAGTCTTGGCTTGGCGCTTGGTCAGCGCGCCGAAGCCGGGCTGGTGCGCGCTGGGCAAGCGCAAGCCAGTGTTGCCGCGGCCTTCCTGCCCAGCGCTGATCACCCCTGCTTCGATATTCTGCGCGACCAAGGCATCAGCGCCGAGGATGAATTGGTGCTGCGCCGCGTGCTGCAAGCCGATGGCAAATCCCGCGCCTTCATCAATGACCAGCCGGTTAGCGTCGCACTGCTGAAGCGCCTGGGCGCGACACTGGTGGAAGTGCAAGGCCAGCATGAACAAGTGGGCCTTGCGGACCCCGCCACACATGCCGGGCTGCTGGACGCTTTCGGCGCCTTGGACGGCGAACGCAGCGCCACCGCCAGCGCCTGGGCCGCCTGGCGCGACGCCACACGCCGCCTGGCGGCCGCGCGCGAAGCCATCGCCAGCGCGCAGCGCGAAGAAGAATGGCTGCGCCACGCCGTTGGCGAATTGGCCGACCTTGCCCCGGAAGAAGGCGAAGAAGATGCGCTGGCCGCCGAACGCCAAAAGCTGCAACAGGGCGAACGCCGGGCCGAGGCGATTGCCGCAGCCCTTGGGGAACTCACGCCACGCGACCGCCGCGCAGCCTCCCCAGCGCGTGCGCTCCGCGAAGCCGCGCGCGCCTTGGAACGCCTGCCGCCACCCAATGACGAAGCACAGCCCGCCATCCAGGCGCTCGCCGCCGCGCAGGATGCGCTGAGCGAGGCAGAGGGGCTGCTAACCCGGTTAATGAGCGAAACTGGCCCCGATCCGCGCCGGTTGGAACAGGTGGAAGAACGCCTTTTCGCGCTGCGCGCCGGCGGGCGCAAACACAGCGTACCGGTTTCGGAACTGGCAAGCTTGCTCGGCAGGCTACGCGCCCGGCTGGAAGCGCTGGATGCCGGCGCAGGCGAAGTCGCAACGCTTGAAGCCGCCGAAGCAAAAGCACGCAGCAGCTACATCGCCGCCGCCGGCAAGCTTTCCGCCACGCGACGCAAATCCGCCGCCGAGCTTGAAAAAGCGCTTGCCGAAGAACTGCCACCGCTGAAACTGGACCGCGCGCGGCTGGTGATAGACATCACCGCCCGCGAAGAAGCCGCCTGGGGCGCGGATGGGCAGGATCGCGTGGCCTTCCTGGTCGCGACAAACCCAGGGCAAACACCAGGACCACTCGCAAAAATCGCCTCGGGCGGGGAACTCTCACGCCTCATGCTCGCACTCAAAGTCGTGCTGTCACGCGGCTCGCCCGTGCCAACCCTGATC
>CAMCEP010000110.1 GCA_945873675.1 Asaia bogorensis | reverse complement strand
CCCTTGCGGGACCTGCCTGCAATCCGCACCCGCAAGGGCGCGATTACGCCCCGCAGCGCGGCCCAGGCGGCCTATATTGATATGCTCTCGCGCAGCGACATGGTGTTTGGGATCGGGCCGGCGGGTACGGGCAAGACCTATTTGGCGGTGGCGCAGGGTGTCGCGCTGCTGCAATCGGGCCGCGTGGACCGGATTGTGCTGTCCCGCCCTGCCGTTGAGGCCGGCGAAAGGCTCGGCTTCCTGCCGGGCGACATGAAGGAAAAGGTGGACCCCTATCTCCGCCCGCTTTACGACGCTTTGCATGACATGCTGCCCGCCGATCAAGTGGCACGGCGCATCGCGGCGGGGGAGATTGAAATCGCCCCCTTGGCTTTCATGCGCGGTCGTACGCTCGCCCATTGCTACGCCATATTGGATGAGGCACAGAACACCACGCCCGCCCAGATGAAGATGTTCCTGACCCGTATGGGGGAGGGCAGCCGGATGGTTATTACCGGCGACCCCACCCAGGTTGACCTGCCGCCGCACCAGCCTTCTGGCCTGGTGGAGGCGCTTGGCATAGTGGCGGGCGTTGAAGGTATTGGTATAACGCGCTTTGCGGAGCAGGATGTGGTAAGGCATCCGCTGGTTGCCCGGATCGTAGCCGCCTATGGGCGGGCCGATGACCAGAACCGGGCGAAGAAGGAGAAGAATGGAACCGGGAAGTAGCCGTCCCGGCCAGGGGCGCCGTAAGGGCGCTTCGGCTGGGCTTCGGAGCGGATCGGCGGAGGGGCTTGAAATCTCCGTGATCCTGGCAGCGCCAGGCTGGCGCGCCAGCATTAAACGGCCAGAGGCGCTGGCGCGCCGCGCCGCCCATGCCGCGCTGCTTGAGGCGGGCGCGCATGGTGCGATGACGCTGCTGCTGGCCAATGACACCACCGTGAAGCGGCTGAATGGGATGCATCGCGCCAAGGCGAAGCCCACCAATGTGCTGTCCTTCCCGGGGGGCGTGCCAGGCTATCTGGGCGATGTGGCGCTGGCGCTTGGCGTGGTGCGGCGCGAAGCACGCGGCGCGGGGCGGCGTGTGGCGGCACATTTTGCGCATCTTGTAGCGCATGGCGCTTTGCATCTGGCTGGGCATGATCATTTGCAAGCCGGTGAGGCGCGTCGGATGGAGCGTGCTGAAGCGCGCGTCATGCGCCGGCTTGGCCTGCCCAATCCCTGGCGCGGTGCAACATGAGTGAGGCGGGCCAAAAACCCGGCCTGTTCTGGAAAATCCAGGGCATGCTGCGGCGCAAGGAAGCTGAATCCATCCGCGATCAGGTGGAAGAACTGATCGAACGCCAGGAAGCCCCGACCGAGGCGAGCAAGGGCGATGGTCCGGCGGCAAGCCTGGATGCCGAAGAACGCGCGCTGCTTGGCAATGTTCTAAGGCTGCGCGGCATCACCGCTTATGATGTCATGGTGCCGCGCGCTGATATTATGGCGATACCGGAAAGCCATACGCTCACTGAAACAATCGCGCTAATCCAGACTGAAGGCCATAGCCGCTATCCGATCTATCGCGATGGTTTGGATGACATTGTGGGAATGGTGCATATCAAGGATGTCTTCGCTGCTATCGGCAAAGAAGCGGATTTTTCACTGACGGCCATTTTGCGTCGCCCACTTTTTGTGGTGCCGTCCATCCCTGTGCTGGATCTGCTTTTGCAAATGCGCCAGGCGCGCGTGCATATGGCGCTGGTGGTGGATGAATATGGCGGTATAGATGGGCTGATCACCATTGAAGATCTGGTGGAAACCATTGTTGGTGACATCAGCGACGAACATGATGAAATCAAGGCGCAGCAAATCACCGAACGCCCTGATGGGGCGCTGGATTTGGATGCGCGCACCCCGATTGCGGCCTTTGAAGAAAAGCTCGGCACCATACTGACGGATGAAGAACGCGCCGCCGATATCGATACGGTGGGGGGCTTGGTGTTCACGCTTGCGGGGCGCGTGCCGGCACGGGGGGAATTGGTCTCCCACCCCTCGGGCCTGGAGTTTCGCATTCTGGAAGCTGATCCGCGCCGCATTCGGCGCTTGCGTGTGCGCCGCCCTGGTGCCAATCCGCGCGTTGCGGCGGAATAGGAAAGCAGGGCTTGATGGGGCGCGTTTGGCGGTCTTTGGCGGCACGGCATGGCTGGCGCGCCATGGTGACGGCCTTCGGGCTTGGTATGCTGGCGGTTCTGGCCCTGCCGCCCTTGCATATTGTGCCGGCGCTGTTCCTCGCCATTCCTGGGCTGCTGGCCATGATCGGCGGGGCGGCTAGCTGGACCGGCGCCTTTTGGATCGGCTTTGCATGGGGCTTCGGGTTCTTCCTGGGCGGGCTTTACTGGATCACCTCCGCCATACTGACCGATGTGGCGCGCTATTGGTGGCTGGTGCCGATTGCTGTGCCGGCGCTGGCGCTGCCGCTGGCGCTTTTTGTGGCCGGCCCGGCGGCGATTGCCTGGGGTGCCAGGCCCGGCTGGCCGCGCGTGCTGGTTTTTGCTGGCGGCTTTGTTGGCTTTGAATTGCTGCGCGGCGAAATCCTGACGGGTTTTCCCTGGAATCTCATCGGCACCGTCTGGGCCTTTGATGCGCTGCCTATCCAGTTGGCGGCGGTGATTGGCGTGCATGGCTTGTCACTGATCACGCTTTTGGTGGCGGCAACGCCCATTTTGGATCGGCGCGCCTTTTTGGGCGGTGTCGCGGCGCTCGCCTTTTGCGGTGCCTTCGGCTTTGCCCGGCTTTGGGCGCCAGAGCCTGAACCCCAGCCTGTCGGCCTGCTGATTGTACAGGGCAATATCGCGCAGGAAGTGAAATGGCAGGAGCAATCCCGCGTACCGATCCTGCGCCGCTATGTGGAAGCGACCCGCGAAGCCGCGCTGGCCGCTTTGCGCGATCTGCCGCCCGGGCATCGGCTTGCGGTAATCTGGCCGGAAACCGCCGTGCCCTTCCTGCTGCCCAATGACCGGGAAGCGCGGCAATTGGTGGCTGGCGCCCTGCCGCAAAATACCCTGCTGCTGACTGGCACCGTGCGCGGAGACTTTACGCCAGAAGGCCATGCGCGGGATTTGTTCAATAGCCTTGCCGTGATCGGCCCCGATACGCAGGTACTGGCGGTGGCCGATAAGGTGAAGCTGGTCCCCTTTGGTGAATTCATGCCCTTCAGGGGGCTTTTGCCGATCCGGCTCGTGCAAAGCTCGCGCGATTTCACGCCGGCCGAGGAAAGGCGCCGGATGGTGGCGGGTTGGCTGCCGCCGTTCGTTGGGCTGATTTGCTATGAGGTGATCTTCACCGGCCGGGTCATGCCGGCGCGGCGCCCTGCCTGGATTGTGAATGTGACGAATGACGCCTGGTTCGGCATCACCGCTGGCCCTTGGCAGCATTTGGCATCAGCGCGGCTACGCGCGGTGGAAGAAGGCTTGCCACTTGCACGCGCGGCGCAGACGGGGGTTTCGGCTGTATTCGATGCACGTGGGCGGTTGGTGACGCGCGGTCCCTTGGGCGAATCGGCGATTATTCGGGCACCTCTGCCCGCACCGCGAGAACCAACCTTCTATGCACAGCTTGGGCTGGCCATTTCCTTCGCCCTAACAATGGCGATTTTCACCTTGGGGTGGATTTTGTCGGGTAGAAATAAACATTGATCTTTCTTTTTTGCTTGGACCAAGGAAAAAATTTGTGCCTTTTTTGAGAATTAACAAAAATCTGTAGCTTTAGCTTTCGCCTTAAGGTATTCTAAACCCCTACCAATCGCTGGTGGGGTTAGTTTTGTTTTCCCCATACAACCAAAAGCTTGTGGCTTGAGCAGATGGGCACGGCTGAGTTGCCGTTAAGGCTGAAAGAGGAAAGATATGAAATCGGTAGTTGCCATGAACGACCCGGATGAACTTGTTGCCAAGGGCGATCGTGAGCATCGTGCCAGCCCCATTGACGCGCATGTGGGTAGCAGGGTTCGCCTGCGCCGCACGCTTCTTGGCATGAGCCAGGAAAAGCTCGGCGATGCGCTTGGGCTCACCTTCCAGCAAGTCCAAAAATATGAACGTGGCGTCAACCGCATCGGCGCGAGCCGCCTTTTTGACCTTGCCCGTGTGCTGGATGTGCCGATTGGCTTCTTTTTCGATGATCTACCCCCGGAGATGGGCGGCAATAGCGCGGTGCGTAGCCGACCGGCGCTATTCGGTTTTGCCGAAGGCTCGGATGGGTTGGAAGATGAAAATATGAGCAAGCGCGAAACGCTTGAACTGGTCCGCGCCTATTACCGCATCACCGATCCTTCGGTGCGCAAGCGCGTCTTCGAACTGATCAAGAGCCTTGCCCCCACCGAATAGCGGGGGTCATTGCCGGTCCGGTTTACCCCCGGCCCGGCGCAGCATGAACAGCGCCTGCTCGCCGAACATATTGGCGAGCCGAAGAGAACGCCGCCAAGGCGCCCTCAGCCCTTGGTCATCCACAGCAAGCCAGCGTTCCACAGCATAGCCATCAAGCGCACAGAGCGCGGTGAAATCCGTAATCGTGCAGGGGTGGATATTGGGCGTTTCATACCATGGCCGGTTCCAGGTTTCCGTATCCGGCATGCGCCCGCCCCACAACAACCGCCAGCGCATCTGCCAATGGCCAAAATTCGGGAAGGATACGATGGCGTGCCGGCCGATGCGCAGCAATTGGCGCAACACCTCTCGCGGGTTTTCCACGGCCTGCAAGGTGCGTGACAGCACCACATAATCGAAAGCGCCATCCGGGTAGAAGGCCAGGTCATTATCCGCATCGCCATGAATGACAGCGAGCCCGGCCGAGACCGCCTTGGTCACCTGCGCCATGTCAATTTCAATGCCGCGTGCATCGGCGCGTTTTTCGCGCGCCAGATATTCAATCAGCGCACCATCGCCACAGCCAATATCCAGCACGCGTGCGTCATGGGGAATCATCTCGGCAATCAGCCTAAGATCAAGGCGCATATTCTTCGCGACATATTGAACGCCATCAATGGTCACGGCCTAAACCCCAAGGCGTTCAGCGCAGCCGGCAAGGAAACCGCCAAGCGCGCGATGGAAATCGGGTTCTTCCAGCAGGAAGGCGTCATGGCCCTTGTCGCTGTCAATCTCAACAAAGCTGACATTGGCCGCCGCCATGTTCAGCGCACGCACCAGGGTGCGGCTTTCGCTGGTGGGGAACAGCCAATCACTATTGAAGGACGCCACAAAAAACCGCGTCGCCGTGCCGCGAAACGCCTTGGCCAGATCACCTTCATGATCCGCCGCAAGATCGAAGAAATCCATCGCCCGCGTGATCGTCAGGTAGGAATTGGCATCAAAGCGGCGCACAAAGGTGGAGCCTTGATGGCGGAGATAACTCTCCACCTCAAACACATCTTCAAGGAACGTCAGCGCGGAGGCACCGCGCAAGCGCCGGCCGAATTTTCGGGTCAGCGCTTTTTCGGACAGATAAGTGATGTGCGCCACCATGCGCGCAACGGACAGGCCCTTGGCCGGAATGATGCCCGCTTCCCAATAGCGCCCGCCGCGCCAGTCAGGATCGGAATGGATGGCAGCGCGCCCCACCTCATGAAAGGCGATATTCTGCGCCGAATGATGCGCGGCGGCCGCAATGGGGGCGGCGGCATAGACCGCTTCCGGATAGGTCGCGGCCCATTCCAGTACCTGCATGCCGCCCATGGAGCCGCCAATCACGGCAAGCCAGCGGTTGATGCCAAGCTTTTCCATCAGGCGCTTTTGCGCACGCACCATGTCGCGAATGGTGACCGAGGGAAAATCCGTCCCCCAAGGCCGGCCAAGCCCGCGCCCGGCGGCATCGGTCATTTCACTGCGCGGCCCGGTGGAGCCCATGCAGCCGCCCAGCACATTGGCGCAAACGAGAAAATAGCGATCCGTATCCAAAGGACGGCCGGGGCCGATGATATTCTCCCACCAGCCAGGCTTGCCGGTGATGGGGTGGGTTTCGGCAACATATTGATCGCCCGTCAGCGCATGGCAGATCAGCACGGCATTGCTGGCCGCCGCATTCAGCCGCCCATAGGTGCGATAGGCGACCGTGAGAGGCGCGATGACCGCGCCACATTCCAGCGCAAGCCCGTCCGGAAATAGGACGGCCTGATGGTCCACATCGGGCAGCGGGGCAATGGCTTGGCTCATGGTCAATCTATTACGCTGCCGCTTCCCCATGGCGCAACCTTGGCGTGTGACGCGAGGGGCGCTTGGCGTATGGCCATGTGCGGTTTATTGCTGACCAGAAGAATTGGTCCCGCATGAACGATAAAGCCCCTGCCTCCCCAACCGCTGACCCAGCCCTTCAGGCGCTGCGCGCCGAAATAGATGCGCTGGATGATGCGATGCATGATCTGCTGATGCGCCGCGCCGCCGTGGTGGCGCGCATGGCTGCCAGCCGCGCCAAGAACGGGGCAGGGTCCCCCTTGCGGCCGGGGCGGGAAGCGGCGGTGTTGCGCCGCTTGCTCGCGCGGCATTCTGGCGCGCTCTCTGGTGGGGCGGTGGTGCGCATCTGGCGCCATATCTTCATGGCCCATACTGCCATCCAGGGTGCCTTCACGGCGGCTGTTGCCGCATCGGGCGAAGCCGCGCCGACGCTGGCGCTGGCACGGGAGCATTTCGGCACCGCCACACCACTGACCCAATTCGCTTCCCCAGCGCAGGCTTTGGCGGCGCTCAGTGCCGGCAAGGCATCGGTCGCGGTGCTGCCCGCACCAACGGGCGAAGGTGAGGGCGCCTGGTGGCAAAGCCTTGAAGCGCCGCGGCTTTGCATCGTGGCGCGCCTGCCCTTCCTGGCGGATGCTACGCGCGCTGATGCGGCATTGGTGGTGGCACCGGTGCCACCCGATGCTTCTGGCGATGATCGCAGCTTTGTGCGGCTTGAGGCGGCGGCCGATGCGCCGCGCGAAGGCTTCGTGCGCATGCTGAGCGATGCCGGGCTTACCGGGCGCATCCTGAGCCTGGCGCGCCAAGGTGGGCGCAGCCTGGCGCTTGCTGAAATTGATGCCTTCATCGCTGCGGGCGATCCGCGGCTTGCTGGGCTTAATGCCGTTCTGCTGGGCGCCTATGCCGTGCCAGTTGCTGGAGATATGCCATGACCGTGATGCCGCGCCCTTCGATCCTTTCGGTGGAGCCCTATGTCGGCGGGGAATCGAAAATCCCCGGCGTCAATCGCGTGGTGAAGCTTTCATCCAATGAAGGCGCTTTCGGCCCGCCCCCCGGCGCGATTGAAGCGATCCGCGCTGTCGCCAGTGAGGCGCATCGCTACCCCGATGGTGGCGCCAAGGCATTGCGGGAGGCGATTGGCGCGCGCTTTGGCCTCGACCCCGCGCGGATTGTCTGCGGCAATGGTTCTGATGAATTGCTCGCGCTTCTGATCCTTGCCTATGGCGGTGAGGGGACCGAGCTTGTGATGTCCGCCCATGGCTTCATGATGTATGACATCACCGGGCGCTGGGCTGGTTGCCGCATTATCAAGGTGCCGGAACGCAATTTGACGGTGGATGTGGATGCGATGCTGGCCGCGGTTGGGCCGCGCACCAAGCTTGTGTGTCTTGCCAATCCAAATAACCCGACAGGGTCCATCCTGCCGCAATCGGAGATTGTGCGACTGCGCGCGGGGCTGCGCGATGACATTCTGCTGGTGCTGGATTCCGCTTACGCCGAATATGTCACGCGGCCTGATTATGATGCGGGTGCGGCGCTGGTGGATGCGGGTGGCGGCAATACGGTGATGACGCGCACCTTTTCCAAAATATTCGGGCTCGGCGGGATGCGGCTTGGCTGGGCCTATGCGCCGGAAGCGGTGGTGGGTGTGCTTGCGCGCGTGCGCGGGCCCTTCAACGTGAATGCGGCGGCCATGGCGGCGGGCATTGCCGCCGTGCAGGAACCGGAATGGATCGAAAAATCCATCGCGCACAACACCGAATGGCGCGGCAAGCTGGCGGCAGCGCTGACCGCCGCCGGCGTGACGGTGTGGCCGAGTGAGGGCAATTTCCTGCTGGCCGATTTCGGATCTCCGGAAAAGGCCAAGGCTGCCGATGCAGCGCTGAAATCGCGCGGGCTGATCATGCGCGCCATGGGCGGCTATGGGCTGCCAGCGTGCCTGCGCATCAGCATCGGCACCGGTGAGGAATGCCAGATGGTGGCGGATGCGATTGCTGCCTTCATGGCGCAACATGGCTGAACCGCTATTCAATCGGCTTTGCCTTGTTGGCATTGGGCTGATCGGGTCTTCCATTGCGCGGGTTGCGAAAAAACGCGGCGATATTGCGAAAACTTTGGTGGTGACAACGCGGCGTGCGGAAACGCTTGAACGAGTGCGTGAATTGGGCCTGGCCGATGTGGTGGAAGCGGATGCGGCGCGCGCCGTTGAAG
>CAMCEP010000109.1 GCA_945873675.1 Asaia bogorensis | reverse complement strand
CCCCTGCCGCGCGAACAGGCGCCGCGCACGCCACCGCCGGCCCTTGCGCCGCGCCGCGGGCGCCGCGTTGCAGCGATTGTGCTGGCCGCGGGACGGTCTCGCCGCATGGCGCCGCTGAACAAGCTGCTGGTCACGGATAATGATGGCGTGCCCATGGTGGTGCGCGTGGTGGAACAGGTGCTGGCTTCCCATGCGCGGCCGATCATTGTCGTCACCGGCCATGAGCATGACCGGGTGGAGGAAGCCCTTTCCAACCGCGCCGTACAATTCGCGATTGCCGATGATTACGCGGAGGGGCTTTCCGCGTCGCTCAAGGCAGGGCTGCAAGCTCTGCCCCAGGATATTGAAGGCTTCATGGTGTGCCTGGGCGATATGCCGTTGGTGAGTTCCGCCATGCTCGATCGGCTGATGGCGGCGTTTGATCCGGAAGAAGGTCGCGCGATTGTGATGCCAACCTTCCGCGGCAAGCAGGGCAATCCCATGCTCTGGTCGCGCGAATTTCTGCCCGAGATGCTGGCAATTACCGGCGATGTCGGCGCGCGGCATTTGGCCGGCAAATACGCCGATCGCTGTGTTGAAGTAGAAATGGCCGATGACGCGGTACTGCGCGACTTTGATACGACCGAGGCGCTGAAGGGCGTGCCAGGGTATAGTTTGGTGCGCTAGCGCCCCTGCTTAATCAGAGCACCAAAGAACCAAAAAGCTAATAAAAGCGCCCAAGTCGCGTGATCCGCCGCAAAGGATCACGCGCCCGCTTATTTCTGCGCCTTGCAGTAAGGTGAAGTTAGACCTTGCGCGCCTTCAATTCGTCGCGGATTTCGGTCAGCAGCGTTTCCGTGGGGGTGGGCGGCGGCGGGACCGCGGCTTCTTCCACAGCTTTGGATGCCTGAAGCTTGCTGAGCACCTTCACCATCCAGAAAACCGCAAAACCAACAATTACGAATTTGATGACCGCATTGATAAATTTACCAACGGCCAGAACGGCTGCGCCACCATCACGCGTCGCCGCGAGCGTTGCCTTGCGTTCGCCGGATATCACGACAAAGAGGTTAGAAAAATCCATCCCCCCCATCAGCAAGCCGAAGATTGGGTTGAACAAATCCTCCACCATGGAGGTGACAATCGCGGTGAAGGCCGCGCCAATGACCACGCCAACCGCCAGGTCAATCACATTGCCGCGCATGATGAAGGCTTTGAATTCCTTCAGCCATTGCGGCTCTTTCACTGGAATCTGCCCAGCAATCTTATGGGCTAAATCGCTCATGCCTCATCTCCCAACCAACAGGACTCGTTTTACGGATGGATGCAAGCGTATTAATTGTCTTTTGTAAAGCTTAATAGGGTATGGCCCTGGCGGGATGGATTTATTGACCTTGGCGAACGGCATGCCTGCCGCGTCCAATGCTCCCTCCAGGCCGCGAGGATAGCCCCCGCTTGGTTGTTAGACGATCCGCGCCGCGGTATCCAAACCCTTTCATTGCAAATTTTTTAAGAAATTCATGCAAGATTGTCGTGCGTGAGCGCCAAATCCGCATATGATCTTAATCACCTAAGCCCGAAACTTTTCGAGCCAGCGACCTTCGCTGACCGGGGGGTAAATGTTCCATTTACCACCCCCATAATGCTTGGTGCCCGCGCGCGCCCTCAGGAGGGCGCCGGTGGGCTTGAGGTATTGATCCCAAATCCCTCAGGTGCAGCTGGCGTCTATATTCTGCCATGGTCGTCCATTCCCGCAATCTGTACGCCAACGCTGCATGATCGGCGCCTTTGGTACCTCTTGCGTGACGAAACCATCCTCACGCCTAATATCGTGCGTGAAGCTGCGGAGCTTGTGGCAAGCGAAGGCCATGCGGGACGCGCGGCCAGCCTGGCCGTGCAGCAAGCCCGCGAAGCACGCGAAGATCGCGCCAAGCGGATCAATTTTGGTCTCCTGATTGGTCTTATCAAGCAAATGGAAGGTCCGACACCGGATCGCCCTGCGCCAGAATTGGATGATCCAAGGCAGGTTTCCCTGCGTGGGCAAAGTGCCGTTCGTGCCTGCGCGCAGCGCCTTCGCATGACCACAGAAGCCGTCGCGGCCGCGCTTGAGGAACTGGCCCGGGCCTTCAACGGCTTTGGCATGCCCCAGGACAATACCCAGGCACCATCGCGTCGTTTAATTGGGGAACTCCAGACCCTGGTCGCCTCAATCCAAGAATGGCGTTACGACTTGCCGGCCCATGCCATGACTGGGCCTTCAGGCCTGGTAGAAGAATCGCTCCGTCTCACGCTTGATTGCGTCCTCAAGTCGGCTGAGCAGGTGGACACCATGATTGGCGACACCTTCAGCGCCATCCACGCCTGGCAGCAGGACCGACAAGAAATACTGCGGGAACTGACGCGGCTTGATTGGCTATTGGATGGGTGGGGGTCAATCATCGGTATTTGGAATGCATCATCCCCATCGGACAGAAGCGCCGCCATGATGGAAATGGCGGTACTGGCACCAATCCTTCCAAGGGAAGTCTCTGGCTGGCTGGGGGTCCAGGCGGACTGTGCGCTGGAACGGCGCAAGATCCGGATCGTGCAGCAGTTTGAAGATTGGCGAAGCGGGCGTCTGGTTGACATGATCGCGCGCAATGAGAACCTGAATTTCAGCAGCGGCCAGGCGCGCGGCAAGCCGATCCTCACCAAAAAATCGGTTCTCGCGCGGCCCAGGAGAAGCGCTGCCATGACAGGCGCTGCGGCTTCTCTAGAAGCGGCGAATAACAATTTGGGAAATAGCGGATTTAGGGGCAAAAATCAGCTCGCCGAAACTCGCCACCTTATTCATGCCCTGGCCGCCGCGTCTGATATGGCTTTGGCCCAGGTCATCGAAATGCTTGATCGCTTGCCGGATCGCTCGGAAGCGGATCGGGTGCTTGATGCCGCGCGGCCCAGGCTCAAGCAAATGAGGCCAGCACGCAGCCTTCAGTTCACGCGCCTGCTCTTTCTGCCGCTGGATGGTGCCATTTCCGATAATCGAGACTGGCAAAAGGGCGATGCCCGCCTGCCCCGCAGCGCCTTGCCCGCCATTGCAGAGGCGCTCCGCATGGCCATGGGCCCTGAGGCTGAACGGCTAGAGGACTCATTCCGCGGCAAGTTTTTCCACGATATCGCGGCGGTGGATCGTGCCGGCCGCTCCCTTTGGAATGCGGCAGCCCAATTGGCACCCAGCCTCAAGCCCGGCCCGCGCTGGGAAAGATCTGGGTTGCGACCACATGATTTCGGACCTTTGGTGCAACTTGCCGCCGGGGTCTGGCAGCATGCCGCGCCGATATGGGGGGCCATGCAGCTTGCCGGCTGGGGACCACCTGAGGAGGCAGTGCGCGCCGCCCTCTCGCCCATGGCTGGTGAGGATTCCCCTGCCTTCGGCATGACGCTGGCGACCCTGATGCAAAAGGCAACAAGCCCCGGCCAGGTAGCCAGGGAAGCTGCAAGCCTATCCGACAAGGCGGCAAGCATCGCCGATGCGGCCGTGGATGATTGGCTGGCAAAGGCACGTGTCGAACTGCCGGGGGAGGATCTCCTCATGGCGGCATCCTTCGCTGAGGCCTTCGGCCGAGCCTTTCAGGACCTGGACAATGCGCCGATAACGCGCAACCCGCTTCGCGGCGCAAGAATGGTCCAATTGCGTCAGGAAGCAGAGGCCACCTGCCGGCAAGCCTATGAAGAAGGGCTTGAAACCCATATCTTGCGTCATCTGCCCGCATTATGCGCCGCCGCAACGCCTGAACTTATCCTGGCAGTGGAAAGCCAGGCACGCGCCTTGCGGCGCATAGAGAACATCGGTCGTCGCTACGGCATTGACCATGGTTATGAGGGCGCGGTGGGCCGCATCAGCGCCGCGCTTGACGCAGCCAGACAGGCCCTTGAGCCGGACGGCATGACACGCCTTGATTTGGCGCGATTGGCGGAAATCCTTCTGGGGCCAGAAGCCGCGCTAGGCTATCTTGGCTGATCAAGGCCAAGCCCTGGGCGCACCCTTCGCAACAACTCTTGGCCAAGCGACAGGTATCGACTAGTGTTAGTTCGTCTCGGTATCATAGGTCTAGACCGGGTCCTATCTAACGCAACCCAGGGTCATGTCAGCAAGCATCGTTCCCCATTCCCCCCAAGACGGCAATGCAAACTGAGGCCGATCCAGCAGCCTTTGCGGTCCGAGGGGCCATCGTGGCCTTCACGACCCCGCAACTATTCGGGGCACGCCTAGGGCTTAAGCGCGCAGGGGCCCCACCGGAATTGATCCTGGCAAATCTTTCCGGTCACGCCGCTGGCAAAACTCATTTGTTAGGCGATCAGGTACTGACCATACCAGAGCTTACAGCCCATGATCAGGCGCTGTGGCAGAAATTGCGCGAATTATCAGATTTTTCCCCTGAAAGAATCCGGGAAGTCATGATCATCACGGCCGCGGAAGGCTGGCGGGGTCGGGCTGCCATGGCATGGGCGGAAGATCAAAAGGCCGCAGATGCGACAGCGCTCCGGCGCATGTTCTTTCTTCTGCTGACGGACCTTATTCGACGCACCGAATTGCCGGCTGAGGCCAAGGTGCCACCGGAACAGGAAAGCCTGATTTATCTCCGACCACGCATTGGCAAGGCTGTGGCGCGCATCGCCAAGCGCTATTCCATGACAACCGAAGCGGTGGAAGCCGCAATGGAAGCCCTCGCCAGCGTATTCATGCCTCTCGGCAAACATAATGATGCCGTCACCGGACATACCCGCACAGCACTTGCCGATTTACAATCTTTCATCAAGGAAATTGATCAATGGCTAGCCCCACGCCGCGAAAATGTGCGCGGGCTGCGGGCGGATTTCCTGCTGCGCAAGGCCAAGCTTACCTTGATGTGCACCCAAGCGGCGATCAATGAGCTTGATCGGGTGCTGGATGATACTTCGCTGCTGTTACGCGCTTGGCATCGCGATAAGGCTTCGGTACTGCGCCGCGCATCCCGCCCGCAATGGTTGTTGGATGGCTGGGACATCATCATCGCCTTGTGGCGCCAATCTGAACCCTCAGACCGAGAAGCCTGTTTTTGGGAAATGAGCCATTTGGTGCCAATCCTGCCCAAGGAAGTGGAAGGGTGGAGCGCCTTTCCTGAAGGTGGATCAAAGTTGCGCCAGGAACAGGCGACCAGCATCAAGGGCATGGATTGGCGGCGCTTGCGCCCAACGGAATTCAGCGCGCGCAACGAAACACTTCTAACCGGCACCCATGGCGCATCCCTCGCCGCTGAGGCGCGAAAGCTCCGCGAAGCCTATTTGGTACAGTCCGCCCGCTCTCTAACCCAGGGTCCTCATAACACGCCCAAAGGCGAGGACGCGCTTTCGCGCATTTCAGAGCGAACATCCCTTGCTTCCGATTCGGTCTTGCAACAGGTAGTTGCCGTGCTTGAAGCGGTGCCATCGCGCGCCCTTCTTGATCCCATCATTGAAGCGGCACGCCCCCGGCTGAAAATGTTGCGACCACCGCGCCCCATTACTTTCGCGCGCATCCTGTTTCTGCCTTTTGATGGTGCCGTGGTGCCGATGCAGGAATGGAGTGCCGGAAGCGCGAAATTCCCGCGCCCCACCTTGCAACCTATCGCGGATGCGCTGCGACAGGCGATGGGCCCGGCGGCACAGGAAATCTCGGCCAATCTCGGTGGCCGCAATTTTTTCGATGTATTGCAGGTGGATTCCATCGGAAGATCGCTATGGGCGGAAGCAGCACGCCTCGCCCCTTCTCTTGCACTTCCCAAAGGCCTGCCAGACGCAGGGTTGAATGCCGCCGAATGCACGAAATTGCTCGGCATAGCCGCAGGCATTTGGCGTCATGCGGAGGCGATCTGGGAAGCAAAGCTTGCCGCATTCTCGGGACCATCACCTGAACTTGTCATCGCCGCGCTGAAGGGGCCGGCACAGGAAGGACAGGTCGTTTTCAGCCTGGCGCTGGCAAGCCTTCTGCACCGGGCCCAAAGCCCTGGATCAGTGCTGGCAACCGCAGGGCGGCTTTCCCCGATTGCCGGCAATATTGCCGATGAAAAACTTGACGAATTGCAACGCAACCCTTTGCGGTCGCTGCCTGCTGAAGATTCAGTGCGCGCCGCGCATATGGCCGAGGAATACGTGGCACTCCTCAAGGAACTCGAAACAGCGCCAGCCGGACGACACAAGGACAGGCGCTCCATCACCGCACCGCTCTTGCAAGGCGTTTCCACCTTAAGCCTTGAAACTATCCAGAAGATTTATGACCGACAATTCCTGCCCGCACTCCAAGGCCCGAATGACAAGCGCCGCGCCGCGGCAATTCTCAATATCGAATATCTCGCGCGGGCGCTTCGGCGCCTGGACGAAGCTGGTCGACGGGCCGGTTTCCTTGAAGGGTTCGACAGGATCCGAAGCACCTATGTGCAAAAGCTCAAAGCTATCATGAATGCGCTGGATGGCGGTGGCTTGCAGCGCCATGATGTGATCCGATTTGCCGAAATACTGCTGGGCAGGGAAAGGGCAATGAGCCTGGCAGAGCCCACGGCCCCATCCGCGCGCCGTAATTAAAACGCCTTAACCTCGATGCTCGGAAATGGGGTTTCCTGAAAGCGTACTTCGGGTCATGATCCCTTTTCTTGCAACATCCCATCCCAGGAATGCGCCATGGCTCTCCGCTGCGATTTGATCATCCGCGATGCGACCATCATTGATGGTACCGGCGCCGCTAGCCGACGCGGTGATATTGGTGTTTCTGGCGATCGCATCGTGGCCGTCGGCGATCTGGGCAGTGCCAGCGCAGACCGCGAAGTAATCGCGGGCGGCAAGGCCGTGGCACCTGGCTTCATTGATAGCCACACCCATGATGACCGCGCCGTGCTGTGCGGCCCCGCCTGCATGACCTGCAAGATCAGCCAGGGGGTGACCACCGTTGTGGTCGGCAATTGCGGGGTCAGCCTGTCGCCCGCGCGCTTTACCAAGCGCCCACCGCCGCCGCTTGATCTGATTGGCGAAGATGGCTGGTGGCGCTTCGATAGTTTCGGCGATTATGCGCATGAGCTGAAAAAGCAGGGCTCGGAAGTGAATACCTATGCGCTGGTCGGCCACCAGACCATGCGCGTGGAAGCCATGGATGGCGATGTCATGCGCGTTGCCAATGATGGCGAAATCGAACGCATGCGGCTGCGCGTGAAGCAATCCTTGGCGGAAGGCGCTTCGGGCTTTTCGACGGGGCTTTATTACCCGCTCAACATGCACGCGACGACCGAGGAAGTGATCGCGGTTGCAGAGCCTTTGCGCGCTTATGGCGGCATTTACGTGACCCATATGCGTGATGAGGCGGATCGCGTTTGCGCTTCCATCGAAGAAACGCTGAAAATCGGTGATCGTGTCGGCTGCCCGGTTTGGATCAGCCACCATAAATGCTCGATGCCGGAAAACTACGGGCGGTCCAATCAGACACTCGCGCTGATTGATGCTTATGCGCAAAGCCAGGAAGTCTGCTTTGACGTCTATCCCTATCCCGCGGGCTCCACCGTGCTAATGCCCGATCGGCTGCGCGATGATGTGAAGGTGATGATCACCTGGTCCATCCCGCATCCGGAAATGGCGGGCAAATATTTGTCTGACATTGCGCGTGGCTGGAATACGGATATCCGCATGGCGGCTGAGCGCCTGCTGCCGGCGGGCCAGATCACCTTCCAGATGGATGAAGCGGATGTGCGCCGGATCATGGCGCATCCCATGTCCGTGATTGGTTCGGATGGCATTCCGCATGATGCGCATCCGCATCCGCGGCTTTGGGGCACTTTCCCGCGCGTGCTTGGCCTTTATGCGCGCGAATTGCGCCTGTTCAGCCTGGAGACCGCCGTGCATAAAATGACCGGCCGTCCCGCCGCCGTCTTTGGCATGGTGGATCGCGGCGTGATCCGTGAAGGCGCCTATGCGGATTTGGTAATGTTCGACCCGGATACGGTGATTGACCGCGCCACTTTCGAAAACCCGAAGCAGGAAAGCGCCGGGATTGAGGAAGTCTGGGCCAACGGCATCTCAACCTTTGTCGCCGGCAAGGGCGCTACAGGGGAAAAGCCAGGCCGCTTGGTCACGCGCGGGCGGGCCTGATCAGTTCCAGCGCCAGCGCCAATCCGCCCAGGCCACCACCAAACCTGCGAGTGAGAACAGTAGCCCCGCCGCAAACACCGCGGCGTGGCTTTCATCGGTGGCGCGAAACAGTGCCGCCAGCGCAAAACCCGCCAGGGCCTGCGCCACGGCAAAGGCCGCTGTCACGCGCACCCAGATCACGCCGGCCAGGGCGCCCGCCCTCTCCCGCGCCGCGGCCAGCGCCACGGTGGTGATGCCAAGCGCGGCTAAGCCCGAAACCAAGCCAAGCGGCACCAGCACCCAAAGAGCCTCAGGCAAGGCAAGCGCCAGGGCGATGCTTTGGATCACCATCCAGACCAAAATGGCGAGGCGCCCGCCCCAGCGGTCCACCCCCCCCCCCCCC
>CAMCEP010000108.1 GCA_945873675.1 Asaia bogorensis | reverse complement strand
TGGCCGGCATGAAGGACAGCAAGGTGATCGTCGCCATCAACAAGGATGAAGAAGCGCCGATTTTCCAAGTGGCCGATTACGGGCTGGTGGCCGATCTGTTCAAGGCCATGCCGGAATTGGAAGCCGAACTCGACAAGAAGTGATTTGCCTGATGGGGGTGCCCGCTTGATCAGCGCCCCCATTACGCATGTTAACAGGAGCATCCATCATGGCGGCAATCAATAAACTCGGCGTGATTGGCGCGGGGCTGATGGGCAATGGCATTGCCCATGTGGCAGCGCTTTCCGGCATTCCGGTGGTGCTGATGGATGTGCAGCAGCAGGCGCTGGACCGCGCGCTGGCGACCATGGCGAAGAATATGGACCGGCAAGTGAGCAAGGGCAGTGTCAGCAGCGTTGATCGCGATGCCGCCTTGGCGCGCATTGTGACGGCGACCGATAACAGCGCCTTCGCCGATTGCGACATGGTGATCGAAGCCGCGACGGAGAATGAGGAGATCAAGAAAAAGATCTTCGCTTCCCTTTGCCCGGTGCTGAAGCCGGATGCTTTTTTGGCGTCCAATACATCATCTATCCCGATCACGCGGCTGGCAGCGGCAACCGATCGGCCAGGCCGCTTCATCGGCATGCATTTCTTCAACCCTGTGCCGATGATGAAGCTGGTTGAGATCATTCGTGGGCTCGCGACGGAAGACGCCACCTATCAGGCAGTGGAAGCGCTGGCGAAGCGCATGGGCAAGGCGCCGGTCATGGCGCAGGATTGGCCGGGCTTTGTCGTCAACCGTATCCTGTGTCCCATGATCAATGAGGCGATTCAGGCGCTGATGGAAGGTGTGGGCGATGTGGCGGCAATTGATGCCGGCATGAAGCTTGGCGCCAATCACCCGATGGGTCCTTTGGAACTCGCGGATTTTGTGGGCCTGGATACGCTCTATTCCGTGATGAAGGTGCTGCATGAAGGCTTGGGCGATTCCAAGTATCGGCCTTCGCCCTTGCTCGCGAAATATGTCGAAGCCGGCTGGTATGGGCGGAAATCCGGGCGCGGATTCTACGACTACAGCACCACACCGCCTACGCCGACCCGCTGACGCGCCTGCACGATGACCGGGGTGGTGCAGTTTCAGGGCTGGCGCCGCAAGCTTCGGGAGCTTTACTTCGGCAGTTCCGCAACCGCGCGGCGCTTTCGCTATGGGATCATAGTCTTTGATCTGCTGACGCTGCTTTTCGTGATCAGCACATCCTTTCTGCCACGTGAGCCCTGGATTGGCATGGTGGATGTGGCGATCGGCTTGATCCTGGCCGCTGAATTTGCCGCGCATCTGGCGGCGCATCGCGCGCCGGGGCGTCAGGCGCTGACGTTTTCAAGCCTGATTGATCTGGTTGCGGTGCTGTCCTTCCTGGCACCGCTCGCCGGGGAGGGCTTTGCCTTCCTGAGGGTGCTGCGCACGCTCAGGCTATTGCATACCTATCGCACGCTGATGGAATTGCGGGAGGATATGCCCTTCTTCCGCCGGCATGAAGAAGCGCTGATTGCTGGCGTGCATCTGGCGGTTTTCGTTTTTGTCATGACCGCGCTGGTGTATGAAACGCAGCGCAGCATCAATCCGAAAATCGCCGATTACGCCGATGCGCTTTATTTCACCGTGACGGCGCTGACCACGACCGGGTTTGGTGACATCACGCTGGAAGGCAAATTCGGCAAAATGCTTTCCGTCTTCATCATGATTTGTGGTGTGACGCTGTTTTTGCGCCTTGCGCAGGCGCTGTTTCGCCCGCGCAAGGTACGCTTTCCCTGCCCAAGCTGCGGGCTGCAACGCCATGATCCGGATGCGGTGCATTGCAAGGCTTGCGGCACAAGGCTCGCCATTCCGGATGAGGGGCGCGACTAAACAGTGGTTCAAACCGGCGTGCGCCATTCCGCATGGGCATTGGTGGTGCCGCGCACAACGCTTTCATAGGCTTCCTGCAAGCGCATGGTGATTGCACCCGGCTTGCCATCACCGACTTGCAGCTTGTCCACACTCGTGATCGGCAGCAATTCCTGACCGGTGCCACAAAAGAACAGCTCATCGGCGATGTAGAGTTCCGTGCGGTCAATGATGCCTTGCTCCACGCTCAGGCCATGTTCGGCGGCAAGGTGGATCACGGTATCGCGCGTGACACTTTCCAGAATGTCGTTTTCACGAGACGGCGTGATCAGTTTCCCATCGCGCACCATGAACAGGCAGGCGCCGGTGCCTTCGCTGATCTTGCCGGCGCGCGTCATCAGCAGCGCATTGTCATAGCCATCCGCCTTGGCCTGCAACATGGCAATGCGCCCGGCATGGTAATTCGCCGTCGCCTTGATGCGGGGCGGCATGGTGGTGTCCGTAATGCGGGTCCAGGACGAAACATGCACGGAAAGCCCGCTGCTGCGCTTGGCATTGCGTTCGCGCGGCATCGCACCACAAGCCCAGCCAACACTGCCCGTGGACGCCATGGAACCCAGGCTTTCGATATGCACCTGGATGCGGATATAGGCATCATCATCCGGTTCATTGGCGCGCACCGCATCCAGCACGGCCTGGCGCATTTCATCGCGCGATGGCGGATTGTCGAAGCGCATGAATTTCATGCCCTGATCCAGCCGCACCAGATGTTCTTCCAGCCGGAAAACCGCAAGCTTGCCGGTGCTGTAATTCATATAGGCGCGAATGCCTTCAAACACCGTGCCGCCATAAGCATGCCCGACTGAGAACGGATGCACGCGGGCTTCATCAAAGGCGATCTTCTTGCCGTTCTGAATGATGTATTTTGCTGTCCAGGCCATTGGTTTCCTCATTTATCCTTGGAAGTTTTTGCTTGAGCTTCGTCAAAGCCGCCCTGGCCGGTCAGCGCCGCCCAGGCCCGGTAACGGTCTGATGCCGCAACCTTGCCGCTTTCAATCATGCCGCGCCACACGCCACAGGCTTCAACGAAACGCGGGATAGAACCGGGGAACATCGCAAGCGTTATGGCCTCAGCGATTTCATCTTCCGGTACCTGATCCGCATAGGCGGCTTCGATTTGCCATTCCAGCACCCGCCAGCGCGCGCGGCAGACCTGCACGGCGCATTGCGCCAGATGCACAAGCCGGCGCGGAGCGGCGGGGGCGATGGCCGCCACGGCTTCCAGATAGGCAGTGCGGGGATCAAAGGGCGCCAATTGCGCGCCCCAACGATGAGCGGCGAAATCAAAGGCCTCGGCGCCGATGGCGAGTGCCGAGGCAGCGAAAGCGGCACCGATCAGCGCGTCATCGCCGCCGGCGGCGCGGAATTTGGCGATGTGGTGCGTCGCCAAAGCCTCATCCGTCGCGGCCAGCACGGCAAGCCAGACGAATTCGCGGTCGTGATGCGAAAGCACGCGATCATCCAAGGCCATAGCAGAATAGGCAGCGTCATAGCCTTCCAGCAGGCGGGGGAAGGCGAGTGCCAGCAGCCCATGATGCGGCAGCAAATAGCCGCGCTTGGCCTTGACGGCGGCGAGCCTTGCTTCCAGCGCCGCGGTGGTCTCGGCGCCCGCGTTTTCCTCTTGGTGATTCATCCTGGGGTCAGGCTATACCGCTTCCAAGCCCTTGTAATCCCCCGCCCGGGGCAGGAATATTCCGCCATGTCCAAGACAGAGCTGCAAAACGCCCCCATCCTGCTGCGGGAGGATCGCGCGGGTGGCATATGCGTGATCACGCTGAACCGTCCGCAAGCGCGCAACAGCCTCTCCCGCGCGCTATTGCAGGCGCTGGAGGAAATGTTGGCTGAGATCGCCGCGGATAGCAATACACGCGTGGTGGTGCTGGCCGGCGCTGGCACGGTGTTTTGTGCCGGGCATGATTTGCGCGAAATCACTGCGCATCGCGCCGATGCCGATGGTGGGCGCAGCTTTTACGCCGATGCTATGGCCGCGTGCGCGCGGGTCATGCAGGGGATTGTGGGTCTGCCGCAGCCAGTGATTGCCGTGGTGCAGGGTGTGGCGACCGCCGCCGGCTGCCAATTGGTTGCAAGCTGTGATCTGGCGGTGGCGGCGGAAGATGCACGCTTCTGCACGCCAGGCGTGGATATTGGGCTGTTCTGTTCCACGCCCGCGGTGGCGCTGACGCGCGCCGTGCCGCGCAAGGCCGCGATGGAAATGCTGCTGCTGGGTGAGATGGTACCGGCGGATGAAGCGCAGCGCCTTGGCCTGGTGAACCGCCTGGCACCGCGTGATGCGCTGATAGAAACCGCGCTTGGCCTGGCCGCGCGCATTGCTTCCCATTCGGCAATCACGGTGCGCATGGGCAAGCGTGGCTTTAACAGGCAAATCGAATTGCCGCTGGCGGCAGCCTATGGCGAAGCGGCTTCGGTGATGACAGAAAATCTGATGGCGCGTGACGCAGCGGAAGGCATTGGTGCCTTCCTGGAAAAGCGTCATCCGCAGTGGGAAGACAGGTGAAGAATATGTCCGCTGGCAAATACGAAACCGCGCTGGATCGCAATGCGGCCAATCATCAGCCGCTGACGCCGTTGCTATTTCTGGAACGCGCCGCGCAGGTTTATCCGGATTATCCCGCCGTGGTGCATGGCGCGGTAAAGCGCGATTACGCCAGCCTGCGCAATCGTTGCGTGCAGCTTGCCCATGCGCTTTCCAAGCGCGGCATAGGGCGCGGCGATACGGTGGCGACTATTCTGCCCAATATTCCGGAAATGCTGGAATGCCATTACGGCGTGCCCATGGCGGGTGCCGTGCTGAACGCCATCAATACGCGCCTGGATGCGCCGACCGTGGCCTATATCCTTGATCACGGAGAAGCCAAGGCCGTGATTGTGGACCGCGAATTCATGCCGGTGCTGCGTGCTGCACTCGCCGAATGCACAGTGAAGCCGATCATCATTGAAGTGCAGGATGCGCTGGCGCCGGGGGCGGTGCATGGCGAAAGCCTGGGCGGGCAGGAATATGAAAGGTTCATCGCGGAAGGCAGCGCCGATTTTGCTTGGGCGATGCCAAACGATGAATGGGATGCGATTACGCTGAATTATACCTCGGGCACTACTGGCAAGCCGAAAGGCGTTGTCTATCACCATCGCGGTGCCTGCCTTTTGGCGACCGGCAATGTGCTTTCCGCCGGCATGGGCAAGCATCCATCTTATCTGTGGACGCTGCCGATGTTTCATTGCAATGGCTGGTGTTTCCCCTGGACGGTAACGGCACAGGCCGGCTTGCATGTGTGTCTGCGCGCCGTGCGCGGCCCCGATATGTGGCGGCTGATGGCGGAACATGCGGTGACGCATATGTGCGGCGCGCCAATTGTGATGGCGACTTTGCTCGCCACGCCGGCAGCCGAGAAGCGCGCGCTTTCGCATCAGGTGCAATTCGTGGTCGCCGGCGCGCCGCCGCCCGAAGCCGTACTCGCCGCCATGAAGGAAGCGGGTTTCGCTGTCTGCCATGTCTATGGCCTGACGGAAGTTTATGGCCCGGCCGTTGTGAATGAATGGCACAGCGAATGGAATGCGAAGCCCGCGGCTGAACAGGCCGCGCTGATGGCGCGCCAAGGCGTGCGTTACTTGGCGCTTGAAGGGCTTGATGTGATGGACCCTGAAACCATGGCACCCGTTCCCGCGGATGGCACGACGATGGGCGAGGTGATGATGCGCGGCAATGTTGTCATGAAGGGCTATTTGAAGGATGCTGCCGCCACGCAATCCGCCTTTGCCGGCGGGTGGTTTCATACCGGCGACCTCGCGGTGAAATATCCGGATGGGTATATTCAGCTCAAGGATCGGTCGAAGGACATTATCATCTCGGGTGGGGAAAACATCAGCAGCATCGAAGTGGAAGATGCGCTCTATAAGCACCCATCCGTTGCCGTGGTGGCGGTGGTGGCAAAACCTGATGAGAAATGGGGCGAAACACCCTGCGCCTTTGTGGAATTGAAACCCGGTATGGCGGCAACGCCTGAGGAACTCATCAATTTCGCCCGCCAGCATTTGGCGGCCTTCAAGCTGCCGCGCCATATTGTGTTTGCGGAATTGCCGAAGACTTCGACTGGGAAAATCCAAAAACACGTGCTGCGCGCACAAGCGAGGGGCGCATGAACGCCGTTGAAAAAGCCCTTGCCCATGCGGAAGCTGGGCTGGATGGCGCGCGGGAACGTTGGTTTGATTTGCTGCGTATCCCAAGCATCAGCGCCAATCCGGCCCATGCCGGCGATTGCGCGCATGCGGCGGATTGGGTGGCGGCACGCTTGCGCGAAATGGGCTTTATCGCCGCCATTCACGCCACACCTGGCCATCCGGTGGTGATTGCCCATCACCCAGGCCCGGGCGGCAATGCGCCGCATGTGCTGTTCTATGGCCATTATGATGTGCAGCCGGCCGATCCACTGGAACTTTGGCAGAGCGCGCCTTTTGATCCCGTTTTGTCCGATGGCCCGCATGGCAAGCGCGTGGTGGCGCGTGGCGCGGTGGATGATAAGGGCCAGACCATGATGTGGCTGGAAGCTTTGCGTGCCTGGCATGCAGTGGCCGGCGGCCCGCCTTGCCGCGTGACGGTGCTGGTGGAAGGCGAAGAAGAAGTCGGCAGCCCCAATCTGGATGAAGTGCTGGAAAAGCATGCGGCGGAACTCAGCGCCGATATCGCCGTGATCAGTGATACCAATATGTGGGATATCGCCACGCCCGCCATCAGCACGCGCTTGCGCGGCCTGGTTTATGCGCAAATTGATCTGCGCGCGGCGAATAAAGATTTGCATTCGGGGCTGTTTGGTGGCTCGGCCCTTAATCCCATCAATGCGCTGACGCGTATTCTGGGTGATCTGACAGATGATCAGGGGCGCATTCAGCTTCCTGGTTTTTATGATGGCATCGCCGAACCACTGCCAGAAGTGCTGCGCCAATGGCAGGCGCTTGGCTTTGATGAGGCAGCCTTTCTGCGTGGCATTGGGCTTTCCGTCCCGGTTGGGGAGAAGGATCGCAGCGCATTGGAACGGCTTTGGGCGCGCCCTACTGCCGATATCAACGGCATTTGGGGCGGCTATATGGGGGAGGGTTCAAAAACCGTCATTCCCGCTGAAGCCCATGCCAAGATTTCCTTCCGCCTGGTGCCAGGCCAGGAACCGGCGCAAATCATCGCGGGCTTGCGTAATTTCATTGTGGATCGCCTGCCGGAAGATGCGCGAGTTTCCATTCAGGTCTTCAGCACCTCACCGGGGATTGAGATTGCTTCTGACAGCCCCTGGGTGCGCAAGGCGGAAGCGGCGCTAGCCGCGGAATATGGCCGCGCGCCGGTGCTGCAAGGTTGTGGCGGTTCCATCCCCGTGGTGGAAAGCCTGCGGCGTATTCTTGGGCTTGATTCGCTTTTGATCGGCTTCGGCTTGGAAGATGACCAGGTACATAGCCCGAATGAGAAATTCGAATGGCGCTGCTTCCATCAGGGCATGCGCAGCCATATCCGCCTGCTTGGCGCGTTGGCGCAAAGCTGAACAGGAATATGCAAATCATGCAGGAATTTCATGGGGTTTTCCCTTACCTGGTCTCCCCCATCGCGCCTGATGGCACGGTATTGGAAGCCGAATTGCGCCGCCTGGTGGATCATTTGATCGCATCCGGCGTGCATGGGCTGACGCCCTTGGGTAGCACGGGTGAATTTGCCTATCTGGATTTGGCGCAGCGGCGGCGCATTGTTGAAATTGTGGTCTCCCAAACCGCGGGCCGTGTGCCGGTGGTGGCCGGCGTTGCGGCGACCACGATTGTGGATGCGGAACGCCAGGCGCGCGATTACGCGGCGATGGGGGCGGATGGCATCCTCGCCATTCTGGAAGCCTATTTCCCGTTGAATGATGCGGCGGTGGTTTCTTATTTCACTGCCATTGCGGACGCCACCCAATTGCCGACGGTGCTCTACACCAATCCGAATTTTCAGCGTTCTGATCTTTCGCTGCCGGCGATTGAAAAGCTTTCGCATCATCCGCGGATTTGCCTGATCAAGGATGCCTCCACCAATACCGGGCGCTTGCTGTCCATCATCAATCGCACGCAAGGTCGCATCGGGGTTTTTGCAGCCTCCGCCCATATTCCGGCGGCGGTGATGCTGATTGGCGGCAAGGGTTGGATGGCGGGGCCGGCCTGCGCCATTCCGCGCGAAAGCGTGCGTCTTTATGAGCTTTGCCGCGCCGGGCGCTGGGATGCGGCCATGGCGCTGCAACGCGCGCTGTGGCGTGTGAATGAATTATTCGCCGCGCATTCGCTCGCGGCCTGCATCAAGGGTGCCTTGCAAATCCAGGGCTTCGCGGTGGGTGACCCCATCCTGCCGCAAGCGCCGCTTTCGCCCGAAGGGCGCGTCGCCGTCGAAGCCGCGCTCAAGCTGGCGGCGGAAGCGCTCGCAGCATCGCCTGAAATCTGAGGGCGTGAGCATTCCGCAAAAGCGCCTGCCCTTCATTCTGGGCGCGATGGCGGCCATTGGGCCGTTTTCGATTGATATGTATCTGCCGGCGCTGCCGATGCTGGGCCAATCGCTC
>CAMCEP010000107.1 GCA_945873675.1 Asaia bogorensis | reverse complement strand
GTTGCGCCTCTGCCCTTATGGTGTCAGCCGCGCCCACGATAGGGCTGCACTTCCTGCGCCGGAATCCAAACCGCTTCCGGCGGCGCGCCGCTTTGCCAGAAGACATCAATGGGGATGCCGCCGCGCGGATACCAATAGCCACCGATGCGCAGCCAATGCGGCGTCAGCAAGCCCATCAGGCGCTGCGCGATGTCCAGCGTACAGGCTTCATGGAACGCCCCGTGATTGCGAAAGGAAGCAAGGTAGAGCTTGAGTGATTTGCTTTCCACAATCCAGGCATCCGGCACGTAATCAATCACCAGATGTGCGAAATCCGGCTGACCTGTTAGCGGGCAGAGTGAGGTGAATTCCGGCGCGGTAAAACGGATGCAATAGCGCAGGCCAGGATGCGGATTGCCGACCCGTTCCAGCACCGCTTGTTCCGGGCTTTGCGGTTGCTGAGTGGTCTGGCCAAGCTGCGAAAGTTGCGAAAGATCGCTCATGCTGCATTTTCCTTTTCCGCCTGCCAGCCGGCTTCAATGCGTGCGGCGGTGCCGGCGAGATCACCCGCCAGGATACCAGCGCGCAGTTCCGCCATCAGGTCCTGGTAGTATTGGATATTGTGCCACGTCAGCAGCATGGGCCCCAGCATTTCATTCGCCTTAAACAGATGATGCAGATAGGCACGCGAATGGCCCCTACAAGCGGGGCAAGCGCAGGCAGGGTCAAGCGGGCGGTTATCTTCGGCATGGCGGGCATTGCGGATATTGATCACGCCGCCCCGCGTATAGGCGCGGCCGGTTCGGCCCGAACGTGTGGGCATGACGCAATCGAACATGTCTATGCCGCGGCGCACCGCGCCAATCAGATCAGAAGGGGTGCCAACGCCCATCAGATAGCGCGGCTTGTCTGTGGGCAGCAGCGGCGTGGTGCATTCCAGCGTGGTGAACATGGCTTCTTGGCCTTCACCCACGGCAAGCCCGCCAACCGCATAGCCTTCAAAGCCAATATTGGTGAGTGCGGTGACACTCTCCGCGCGCAGATCAGGAAAAACACCGCCTTGGACAATGCCAAATAAGCCGTGGCCGGGCCTCGGCACAAAGGCTGCGCGGCTGCGCGCCGCCCATCGCATGGAAAGCCGCATGGATGTGGCGGCCTGTTCATGCGTCGCGGGAAAGGGCGTGCATTCGTCAAAGCACATGGTCACATCAGCGCCGAGCAGATGCTGGATTTCCACGCTGCGTTCCGGTGTCAGGCGATGGCGTGATCCATCCACATGGCTTTGGAAGGTGACGCCATCCGCATCCATCTTGCGCAAACCAGAAAGTGACATGACCTGAAAGCCGCCTGAATCCGTCAGGATCGGCCCGTGCCAATCCATGAAGCGATGCAGGCCGCCCAGCCGCGCGATGCGTTCAGCGCCAGGTCGCAGCATGAGGTGATAGGTATTGCCGAGCACCATGCGCGCACCCGTGGCGCGCACCGCATCCGCCGTCATGGCCTTTACCGTACCGGCGGTGCCAACCGGCATGAAAACGGGCGTTGGCACTTCACCATGGGCGGTGTGCAATACGCCCGCGCGCGCCGCGCCGTCTTGGGCCTCGTGCTGCCAGGAAAGCGTCATGGCGTATCTTCCGCGCGGAACAGCAGTGATGAATCGCCGTAGGAATAGAAGCGATAGTTTTGCGCGATGGCGTGGTTATACGCGTTGCGCATGCGCTGATCACCGGCAAAGGCGCAAACCAGCATGAACAGCGTGCTGCGCGGCAGGTGAAAATTCGTCATCAGCGCATCGGCGCTGCGGAATTCATGCCCCGGCAACAGATACAAATCCGTCAGGCCGCGAAAGGGCGCAATGCTGCCATCCGCCTGCGCCGCGCTTTCCAAAAGCCGCAAGGCCGTTGTGCCGATGGCAATGATGCGCCCGCCTGCCGCGCGCGCGGCATTCAATTGCGAGGCGGCCTCTGGGGCGATTTCGCCCCATTCCTCATGCAGCTTATGCGCCCGCACATCATCGGTACGCACCGGCAGGAAGGTGCCGGCGCCGACATGCAGCGTGACCGTCACGCGCGCCACGCCGCGCGCATCAAGGGTTTGCAGCAGGGCTTCGGTGAAATGCAGGCTGGCGGTTGGTGCGGCGACAGCGCCGGGATGGCGGGCGAAGATGGTTTGGTAATCGCTGGTATCTTCAGCGGTCGGGCCTTCGGGGCGGCTGATGTAGGGCGGCAGGGGGACCTCGCCGGCCTTTTCCAAAGCGGCCGCGAGCCGCGCCTGATTCGGGCCGAAATCAAGCCGCACAGCACCGCCTTCGGGATCATCCAGCACGCGCGCCGTGCATTCCTCAGCGCCTTCAATTGCGATCTCATCCCCGGCCTTGAGGCGACGCGCATTGCGGATCAGCGCATGCCAAATGCCCGCTTCCTCATGCCGATTCAGCATGATTTCAACCCGCGCCTGGCCGCGCCTTGCATGAAGCCGCGCGGGGATCACGCGCGTATCATTCACCACCATGACATCGCCGGGGCCAAGCAAAGCGGGCAGATCGCGCACGCCGCAATGTTCCAGGCCATCCGGGCGCACCACCAGCATGCGCGCGGCATCGCGCGGGCGGATGGGCGCCTGCGCGATCAGATGTTCAGGCAGGATGAAATCATAATCATCCAGCCGCAAAGGTTGGGGTTGAGCCAGCACCGGGGCGCGGTAGCGCGAAGCCGCCCCTGGTGCAACCGGCCAGCCCCGGTGCTGGGCGCGTTATTCGGCGGAACGCAGACCCGTGGCTTCAATCAGGTTACGGAATTTCTCGCTTTCCGCGCGAGAGAAGGCAGCGAAATCCACCCGGTTGCGATACAGGATGGGCTGGGCCACGCGCTTCATGCCTTCAATGAAGCTTTCAGTCTTCACGGCCCTGTCGCAAGCGGCCTCCAGCCGCGCCATGACGGGTTCTGGCGTGCCGGCGGGGGCGTAAAGGCCGCTCCAGATCGTATAGACCAGGTCATGGCCTTCTTCGCGCATGGTGGGAACATCGGGGAAATCCGGATTGCGCGCTGCGGTGAGAAAGGCGATCGGGTGTAGATCATATTGACGGATCAACAAGGTCTGGTCCGTGAAAAGCTGCAATTGCCCCTGTTGGAAAGCGAGCATCACCTCACCCGAACCACGGAAGGGCACATGGTTCATCTGGATATTCGCCGCGCGCATCAGCGCCACCATGGAAATATGCGGAATGCTGCCCGCCCCGGTGGAGGCGAAGGGCATGCCGCCATTCTCGGCCCGCGCGCGCGCAATCACATCAGCCACGCGCCGCAGCCCGGAATTCTTCTGCGTCATCATAATCACGGGGCTATCGGCCACTTGGCAAATTGCCGCGAAGTTGTCGAGCTTATAGGTCAGGTTGCTGCGGAAATGCGGCTGAATGGCGATGGGGCCAATTGGGGAAAGCAGGATGGTCTGCCCATCCGGCCGCGCCCGCGCTGCTTCCGCCGTGCCGATGGTACCGCCAGCGCCAACCACATTGCGCACCACAACAGGCTGGCCAAGCGCGGCCGCCATGTCATTCTGCATGAGCCGCGCAACGATATCCGATGGGCCGCCGGCGGAGAAATTCACCACCATTGAAATCTGGGCCGAAGCCGGTAGCGCCAAGGCGCCCAGGATCGCGGCAAGCGCGATGGCATATCTCTTCATTCGTTTCCTCCTGCCCGCTTGTCGGCGCGGGCTGATAGGGGCAGGCTAAACCTGAAAAGCGAGGAAAGGGAAGCGCCATGGTTGAGACAATGACAGGGGCGCAATGGCTGGCCGGCAGCATTGCGGCTTCAGGCCAGACGCATGTGTTTTTCGTGGACGCAGTCTTGCGACGGACCTTGTTGGCGCTGGGCGATGCCGGGGTGCAGCCCGTATTGGCGCATACCGAAAAAGCGGCGGTCTATATGGCGGATGGCTATGCAAGGGTTTCTGGCCGGCCAGGCATTGTCGCGGCGCAATCCGTGGGGGCGGCAAACCTAGCGGCTGGTTTGCAGGATGCCTATCTGTCGCGCGCACCCATTATTGCGATGACCGGACGTAAGGTGCCGGCGCATCAGCATCGTAATGCCTATCAGGAACTGGATCACGCGCCGCTTTTCTCACCCGTGACGAAATTGCAGACGGATGTTGCGGATGCAGCCGATCTGCCGCGCGTGTTGCGCCAGGCGTTTGCCACATCCGTGGCACTACCGCCCCGCCCGGTGCATCTTGATCTGTTTGGATTGCAGGCCGAGGTGATTGAGAATGGCAAGGTTTCGGCACCCCTTGCTGATCTTTCTGCCTTCCGCATGCCGATGCATCGCCCAGGGCCGGATATGGCAGCGATTGAAGCGGCAGCACGAGCGCTGCTGGCCGCACCCAAGGTTGCGATTGTGGCGGGTGACGCGGCAGCGCTTTCGGACTGCGCCACAGAATTGCTGCTGGTGGCTGAAGCGCTTGCCGCGCCGATTGCCACTGCGCTTGGGGCGCGCGGGATGATTTCAACGCGCCATCCGCTGCATATCGGCGTGGCCGGTGCCTATGCCGCGCCGCCGGCCAATCGTATTCTGCATGATGCGGATTTGATCCTATTCGTCGGCGCCGATACGGGCGATATGCTGACCAATTACTGGCGCACCCCGGTGGCAGGTGCCACGGTTGTGCAGATTGATGCTGACCCGCATGAATTTGACCGGTCCTACCCCGCGGCGGTGGCGGTGCAGGGCGACCCGCGCGCGGCGCTGGCAGCATTGGCGGCAGCACTTGGCACACCGAAGCGCGATGGTGCTTATCTGGCATCCGCACAAGCACAAATGGCTGCCTGGCGCGCGGAAATGGCGCCGCGTTTCACGAATGACGCGAAGCCCATTGATCCTGCGCGGCTTGCAGCCGAAATCACTGCCGCGCTGCCCGCCGATGGGATTCTGGTGGCCGATACTGGCTATTCCGGCATTTGGACCGCAACCATGGTAGATTTGGAACCGGGGCAAAGTTATTTGCGCGCGGCAGGATCGCTCGGCTGGTCCTTCCCGGCCGCACTTGGGGCGAAATGCGCGGCACCTGATCGGAAAGTTGTCTGCTGGTCCGGCGATGGCGCGCTTTATTACCATTTGGCGGAGCTTGAAACGGCGCGTCGGCGCGGCATTGCGGTGACGCTAGTGGTCAACAACAACTCCGGCTTCGGCCAGGGCTGGCCGAATTTCAAGCGTAGTGCTGGTAATCGCCCCGGCGCGGCAGAAGAAATCCTCCGCTTTGGACCCACGGATTTCACTGCGGTTGCGCGATCCTTCGGGCTTAATGGCATTCGCGTGGAACGGCCAGAAGATATCGGCCCCGCACTGCGTGAAGCCATGGCGTCACCGGAAACCGTAGTGCTGGATGTGGTGACGGATATTGAAGCACGCGCGCCCGCGCCTTGGGCGCCGGAAGGAGCATGAAGATGACACGTGTTGCCGTTCTTGGCGCTGGCACCATGGGCCATGCGCTAGCGCTGGTTTTTGCCCTTGGCGGGCACCAGGTGCGTCTGACCGATAATAACCCCGAAACTTTGCGCCGTGCGCAAGGGCTGATGGAAAAAGCCCTTGCCACCCTGGCCGAAGCTGGCGAAGCGCCGGAAGGCTGGACCTCGGCCCATTTGGCGCAGGCCATTACGCGGCATGAGGATTTGGCCGAATGTGTGAATGGCGCGGAGCTGATTGTGGAAGCGGTGGTGGAAAACCCCGATGTGAAGCGGAAACTTTACGCGGAATTGGATAGGCTGGCGCCGGCGGATGCGATTATCGCTTCCAATACATCCTATCTCGATATCTTTCCGTTGATGCCGGCGGCGCGGCAGAGAAAGACGCTGATCGCGCATTGGTATACGCCCCCCTATTTGGTGGATTTGGTTGATATTGTCGCGGGGCCGGAAACCGATCCGGCAGCGGTTGAGATGGTACGCAAGCTCTGCGCTGATATGGGCAAGAAGCCGATTGTGATGCGCAAATTCACCCCCGGCTATATTGCCAATCGCATCCAATCCGCGATTGGGCTTGAAGTGCAGAAGCTACTGGATGAGGGGGTGGCGGATGCGGCGGAAATTGATGCTTCCATCATCCATGGGATTGCGCTGCGACTGCCTATTTTGGGGGTGCTGGCCAAGGCGGATTTCACCGGCTTGCCCATGATGCAATTGGCGCTGAAGAATCGCATGTATGAACCGCCGCCGGTGCGCGGGCATAGCGAAGCACTGGATAAGTTGATTACCGAAGGCAAAACCGGCGTGATGTCCGGTGCTGGCTTTTATGATTGGGGCGGCAAGGATCCCGCGAGTTTGTTTGAAGATCGGGACCGCCGCCTACTCGCGCTGCGCAAGGCGTTGCGCGAAATTGGAACCCTGGCAGGAATGGAGCGTGACCAATGACCGCAAGCTATGATCTGAAAGGCAAGACCGCGCTGGTGACGGGGGGTGCTTCCGGCATTGGCCTCGCGACCGTGGAAATGCTGGCCGCCAATGGCTGCAAGGTGGCGATCAACCATTTGGCGGGCGATGAGCGTGGTGCGGCTGAAGTCGCACGGCTGCGCGGCCTGGGCCGGGATGTGATAGCCGCACCCGGCAATGTTGCCGATGCGACAGATTGCAAACGCATGGTTGAACAGGCGGTCGCTGATCTCGGCCGCTTGGATTATTTGGTGAATAACGCCGGCACGCCGGGGACAAAGACCACCATTGCACCGAATGAATTCGACCGGCTGACGGAAGAATTATGGGATACGGTTTTGCAGGTTAACCTGCTTGGTGTGTTTCGCTGCACCAAGGCAGCGGCACCTGCCTTGCGTGCTGCCGGTGGCGCGGTGGTAAGTGTGGCATCCATTGCCGGGCTTACTCACGCTGGGTCTTCCATGGCCTATGGCGCGACCAAGGCGGGGGTGGTGAGCCTGACGAAGAATCTCGCCCGCGGGCTGGCGCCGGAAGTGCGCGTGAATGCGGTGGCGCCCGGTGCGGTTGATTCCACCTGGATGATTGAATGGACCGAAGAACAGCGCCGCGGCAGCATTGACAACGCCGCGCTGAAGCGCCGCTGCACCACGGCTGATCTGGCCGAGGTAATGGTGTTTTTGCTGGCCGGCGCGGCCATGGTCACGGGCCAGACCATTGTGGTGGATGGCGGGCTGACCCTTTAGATTTATTGCTTCAGTGGCTCCTGAACCGGGCCCGTGTGGGCCGGCCAGGGCCGCTGAAGGCAGCGAGCATGGCCAGGTGGCTGCCATGGTCAGCATCCCGCAATGGCAGGCGGAGCAGCCGCCCCTGTCCGTCACGCATGTGAAGTTCAGCGCCGGCGCTGGTTTCAAGCAGCGCAACGCAGGTGAAAGCGGCTTCGGGTGTTTCAACACCACGGTTGGTTTGCATGGATTTTTCGCTCCTCAGAATCACGCTTGTTGTGATGCCCTTAAGAAAAGCCCATCCCTGGTTGTTGAACAGTTAACAGGAATGGTTTCGCGGTGATTTTCTTGCTAAGAATTTTTTGGTATTAATCAAAAGTAAAGTTCCTCAACCAAAGGTTACCGTCATGGTGCAGATCAATGCCGAGCGTTTCCTTGCCGATCTTCATGAGCTGCGCAAAATCGGCGCGTATAAAACCGGCGTGCATCGCCCGACCTTTTCGCCGCAGGATATGGAAAGCCGCCATTGGCTGATGGAAAGGCTGCGTGAATGCGGGCTGGAAGCCAGCATTGACGGCATTGGCAATGTCTATGGCCGCCATAAGGGTCCTGGCCCGCATTTGCTGGTGGGCAGCCATATTGAAAGCCAGAATTATGCTGGGTGGCTTGATGGCGCGCTTGGTGTCATGGCCGGTGTTGCTTTGGCGCGCGCTGGCCTGCCCGTGGATGTCGCGGCCTTTGCTGATGAGGAAGGGCATTTCGAAGGTGGCTTCCTCGGCAGCCGTTCCATGATTGGCGATTTGACGGAAGCCGAGATTGATCGCAGCCGCAGCCGCAATGATGGCACGCCCTTGCGTGATGCGCTGGCCGCCGCAGGGCTTGCGGGTAAGCCGCGCATGCAATTGGAACCCGGGCGGCATAAGGGTTTCTATGAAATGCATATCGAACAAGGCACGCAGCTTGAAGGCCAAGGGCTGCGCGTGGGCGTGGTGACGGGCATTGTTGCAATCTGGCAATGGTGCATTCAGTTCCAGGGCCAGCAGGATCACGCGGGCGGCACCACCATGGCGGAACGCAAGGATGCCGGGCTTTCCGCAGTTCGGTTACTGGCCGTGATTGATCAGGAATTCCCGCGCATTTGCGGCCCGCGCAGCACCTGGACCACAGGGCGCATCAGCCTTGACCCCGGCGCGCCTTCCATCATCCCCGGCAGTGCCGATGTGCTTTTCCAGTTCCGCGATGTCTCCGTACCCGTGCTGGAACGCATGGAAGCCGGGCTGCGCGCCTTGGTGCAGGAAAGCAATCGGCGCGAAAAATGCCCTGCGACGCTCACGCAAATGAGCCGCGCGACACCCGCCATTTGTGACCCAGCGATGATGGCCGCACTTGATCAAGC
>CAMCEP010000106.1 GCA_945873675.1 Asaia bogorensis | reverse complement strand
TGGTACGGCATGGAATTCGTGGATTTCGCCTGGTTTCGCATCAGTGAATTGGCGGAATTGCCGCTTTGGCTGATCCATCTTGCCTGGCCCGTTCTTGGGTTTTCCTGGCTGCTGTTTGGCGGCATCAAATTCTACGATGATCTGATAGTGCTGTTCGGGGGCGAAGCGCCATGATGGGTGGTAATGTCTTGGCGCCGAGTGAAGCGGCCTGGATCCTGTTTGGCGGGTTCTTCGCGCTGCTCGCGCTGCGTGTGCCCGTGGCTGTCGCGCTTGGCATGGCCTGCCTGCCGGTGATGCTGATTGAACCGCGCCTTGGCGCCATGACGCTGATGCAGGAAACCTTCAACGCCTATAATTCCTTCATCCTGCTGGCAGTGCCCTTCTTTCTGCTGACGGCCAATCTGATGAATGTTGGTGGCATCACGGATAGGCTGGTGCGGCTATCGCGCGCTTTGGTTGGACATTTCCCAGGCGGGCTCGCGCAGATCAATGTTGTGCTGTCCATCTTCTTCGCCGGCATCAGCGGCAGCAGCACGGCGGATGCTGCATCGCAGTCCAAGATCTTCATCGAAGCGCAGCGCCGCGAAGGCTATGATGATAGTTTCTCGGTTGCCATCACGGCTGTATCTGCCGTGCTGGCGGTGATCATTCCGCCTTCCATTCTGATGATTGTCTGGGGCGGTGTGCTCACGGTTTCGATCGGCGCGCTGTTTCTGGCGGGTGTCATTCCCGGCCTGCTGATTGGCTTGGTGCAAATGGCAACCGTGCATGCCTATGCGAAGAAGCGCGGCTACCCCACCTATCCGCGCGCCAACCTGCGCGAATTGGGGTTTGCCACCTGGATTTCCCTGCCCGCGCTGATGACGCCCTTCATCATCATCGGCGGCAAGATTTTCGGCTGGTTCACCGCGACTGAAAGTGCGTGCATCGCCGTGCTTTATGCCGGCCTGCTTTCCCTGATTGTCTATCGAGAGATGAATTTGAAAGGGCTTTACGGCGCGCTTGGTGAAACTGGCCGGCTTGCGGCGGTGGCGCTGTTTTGCGTGGGCACCGCTTCGGCCTTTGGCTGGTTGTTGGCCTATTACAAAATCCCCGACGCCATCCTGGCCGGTGTTTCCGCCTGGGGCATGGGCAAGATCGCCACAGGGTTTTTCGTGGCCGGCGTCTTTCTGGTGGTGGGCTGCTTCCTGGATGCCATCCCCGCGATCATCATTGTCGGCGCCATTCTGCAACCGCTTGCGATGGAAGTTGGCATTCATCCCGTGCATTTCGCCATGATCGGGATTGTGAGCCTGGCCTTCGGCCTGGTGACGCCGCCTTATGGCTTATGTCTGATGATCGCTTGCCACGTGGCGGGCTTGAAGATAGGTGCCGTGATCAAGGATACCCTCATCATGCTGCTGCCGATGCTGGCGGTACTTGGTTTGGTCATCATGTGGCCGGATGTGTCTTTGATTCTGCCGCGGCTGATTTCGCCTGAATTCCTGCAATAGACCGCCATCATCACCCTGTAATACGCGCAGCAAGGCCACCCAGAAACACGGCAAGCCCCAGATCAAGCGCGACAAACCCCGCCGCGCCCAACGCGCTGAGCCGCAGCGCATGGCGTGCTACAAACCATTCCAGCCAAAGCGCGTAAAACAGCGCCAGTAACCCACCAAGGTCGAGCAAACCGCCCTTGCCCATGAGCAAGCCCGGCAGGCTCAGCAGCGCGAGTGCGAGATATTGCACCACCGCAGACCAATTCCAGGTAGCGATGAAACGCGGCCAGCGATCTGCAACGCCAAGGGCTTTGGCCAGGTAGAGCGACGCCAAGGCAAACCCCGCCCAGGAAGCCGCAAACAACAGCAAATCCACAAAAAGCGAGAGCACCACATCGGCGGGCGGGCTGGTCTGATCCTTGAAGAAAAGGAATATCGGCAGGCAGATCGCCGCGGCGCGGAAGGAATAGGCAGCGACCGGCAGCGTATTCTCAAATGCCGCCAGCCCAACGGCGCGCCCACGCGCGAGCATCAGCGCGCCAGCCAGCGCGCGCGCCACGCCGCCTTGGGGTGCGTTGCTCAGCCGACCAGCTCCTCAAGCGCCATGCGGTAAAGCGAGGCCAAGTCGCGCAACTCATCAATCGGCGCGCATTCATCCACCTTATGCATTGTGGCGCCAACCGCGCCCAATTCGGCTACTGGGCAATAGCGCGTGATGAAACGCGCGTCCGAAGTGCCGCCGCCCGTATCAAGCTTTGCCTGTGCGCCCGTTGCGCGTTCAATGGCGCGTTGTAGCCCGGCCACGAAAGGCCCCGGTTCGGTCAGGAAGCTTTCGCCGGAAACCGTGACCGTCAGATCATGATTGGGCGCTTCTTCTTCCAGCACGGCACGAATGCGCTGGGTCAGCCCGCTGCTGCGATGCAAATCATTGAAGCGGATATTCAAAAAAGCCTTGGCCGCGGCTGGAATGACATTGGATGCGCTATTGCCGACATCAAAACCCGTCACTTGCAGCGTGCTGGGCTGGAACCAATCGCTGCCATCATCCAAAGCCTCAGCGGTCAGCCTATTCAGAACGCGCACCAGCCGATGCACCGGATTATCGGCGCGTTCCGGATAGGCGGAATGGCCCTGAATACCATGCACGGTGATATGCGCTGTCATGGAACCGCGCCGACCGATCTTCAGCGTATCGCCAAGCTTCACCTTGGAAGTCGGCTCCCCTACCAGCGCCATATCGGGGATCTGATCATTATCCGCCATCCATTCCAGCACCTTGGCGGTGCCATTGATGGAAGGCCCTTCCTCATCGCCTGTGATCAATAGGCTGATGCTGCCCTGATGATCTGGCCGTAGCGCGAGGAAATCGGTCATGCCCGCGATGAAAGCCGCGATACTGCCTTTCATGTCACAAGCGCCGCGGCCATAGATCATGCCATTGGCGACCTCCGCGCCGAATGGATCATGCTGCCAGCCGGCGCGATCACCAACCGGCACCACATCCGTATGCCCGGCATAGCAAAAATGCGGCCCATGCCGCCCGCGGCGAGCGAATAGATTATCAACTTCGGCGAATTTCAGCCGCGTACAGGTAAAGCCAAGCGGTATCAGCGCCGCTTCCAGCACGCCGAGCGCTCCAGCTTCTTCCGGTGTGACGGAAGGGCAGCGGATCAGCGCTTGCAGCAGGGGAAGCGGATCAGTCACGCAGCAATTCGTTGATTGCGGTCTTCGCGCGGGTTTGCGCATCCACGCGCTTCACGATCACCGCGCAATAAAGCGAAGGCCCAGGCGAGCCATCCGGCAGCGGCTTGCCCGGCAAGGAACCTGGCACCACCACCGAATAGGAAGGCACACGGCCCATGAAAATCTCGCCCGTATTGCGGTCCACGATCTTGGTGGTGGCGCTGATGAAAACACCCATGGAAAGCACTGAGCCGCGTTCCACAATCACGCCTTCCACCACTTCGGACCGCGCGCCGATGAAGCAATCATCTTCGATCACAACAGGGTTCGCTTGCAGCGGTTCCAACACGCCGCCAATGCCAACCCCGCCCGAGAGATGCACATTCTTGCCGATTTGTGCGCAGGAACCGACCGTGGCCCAGGTATCCACCATGGTGTTTTCCTCAACGCGCGCGCCAAGGTTCACGAAGGATGGCATCAGCACCACATTGCGCGCGATATAAGCGGAACGGCGCACCACCGCACCCGGCACCACGCGGAAGCCCGCTTCGCGGAAGCGGTTTTCACCCCAGCCTTCGAATTTCAGCGGCACCTTGTCATAAGCGCCGGTCGAAATATCCATCGGCGCGGAATCGGCCAGGCGGAAGGACATCAGGACCGCCTGCTTCAACCATTGATTGACCTTCCAGCCACCATTCCCATCGGGCTCCGCCACGCGGGCCTTACCGGAATCGAGCATTTCCAGCGCTTCTTCAACCGATGCGCGATCAGCGCCAGTGGTCGTGGGCGAAAGCTGGTCGCGCCGGTCCCAAAGCGCTTCGATGCGGGACTGAAGGGCGGTCATGGTCATGGGGCGGGTTCCTCCGGCAAAGCGCCCTTTCCTTGCGGCGGGGCGGGGGCGCTGTCAACGTTGCTTGGTAACTAAAGATTAGGGGGCCATGCCGAATATGGTCCAATGCTTCATATCGGCAGAACTTGCGCGCCTCACCTTGTCTTATGGCTCCTTGCCGCCTGTTCCATGGGCAGGCCTTCGGCATGAGCGGTACGGTCGAGAATATGCTGCGCCTCGCGCGCGAAAGCGATGCCGCGACCCGCGCGATGCTGGCGCGCAACGCAACCACGCCGCATGAGGTATTGGCGTTCCTTACCAAGGATGAGGAACCGCGCGTCAGGGCCAGCGTTGTCGCGAATACGCGCGCGCCGTTTTCGGTGCTGCAGGCCCTGACGGATGATGAAAATGCCTCAGTACGCGAAGCGCTGGCGCGGCGTGTAGCGGATATTTTGCCAACGCTTACGTCTTCTACCCATGATCGCTTGGCGCAAGTTATGCAGCCAATCATCTTGCGGCTTGTCGAAGATGTCGTCGCACAAATCCGCTTCATCATCGCTGATGCGATCAAAAATCTATCCAATGTTCCGCGCGAAGCCGCCTTGCGTCTGGCCATGGATTCTGAAATCCGCGTCGCGGAGCCAGTGATCCGTCTATCCCCCCTGCTGACGGAGGAGGATTTGCTGATGCTGGTGGAATCTCCCCCAAGTGCCGCAACGGTGCAAGCCGTGGCGCGCCGCGCTGGGATTGGTGAGGTAGTGACCGATGCGCTGATCGCCCAGGGCGATCGCGCTGCCATCGGTCTGATGTTGGAAAACCCCAGTGCCAAGATCCGTGCCGTCAGCCTGGAAGATGTGCTGAACCGGGCACGCTTCAATCCGGAATGGTTCCCAAGCCTGATGGCGCGGCCTGCTCTTACACCGGATACCGCCATCCGGCTGGCGGGAGTAGTTGCCGATACGCTGCTGCGGCCGCTGATGCAGCGTCAAGATGTGGATCAGGCCTTGCTGTTTCGCATACGCCAGTGTGTGGCAGATCGCTTGGGATTGCCGCAGCCCAATTTACCCGCTGGCATGAGCAGCCGTCAGCTTGATCCGGTCAGCAAAGGCTTCCCGGCAAAATCCATGGTCTGGCGGACCGACAATAACGGACCGCGCTTTTAGTGATTGAGTTATAAAAACGCCTGACCCGGCTCAGGGCCGGATCAGCGTCCCCGCACCACCATCGGTGAAAAGCTCCCGCAATACTGCATGCGGCACGCGGCCATCCAGGATCACCGCACCTTTTACGCCGCGCTCCACCGCATAGATGCAGGTTTCCACCTTCGGGATCATGCCGCCGGAAATCCAGCCATCGGCGATGCCTTTCTTCACCTCCGCCACCGTCATTTCCGGGATGAAATTACCATCGGGGCCAAGCACGCCGCGCACATCGGTCAGCATCAAAAGCCGCTCAGCGGAAAGCGCGCCGGCAATCGCACCCGCCACCGTATCAGCATTGATGTTATAGGTCTGGCCATCCGCGCTTGCGCCAACGGGGGCCACAACGGGCACGATATCCGCGCCAATCATCAATTCCAGCACGCGGGGGTTTATGGATTCCGGTTCACCCACAAAACCAAGATCGAGCACTTTTTCGATATTGCTTTCTGGGTCGCGATAAGTGCGCGTAAGCTTGCGTGCGCGTACCAGCCCGCCATCCTTGCCGGAAATCCCAACCGCCATGACGCCGGCGCGGGTGATTGCTTCCGCCACTTGTTTGTTCACCGGCCCGGCGAGGACCATTTCCACCACATCCAGCATGGCGGCATCGGTCACGCGCAGCCCTTGCACGAAGGTGGATTTCACATCCAGCCGCTTCAGCATGGCGTTGATCTGCGGCCCGCCGCCATGCACCACCACGGGGTTCACGCCCACCTGTTCCAGCAGCGCGATGTCGCGGCCAAAACGCAGCGCGGTTTCTTCTTCCCCCATGGCGTGGCCGCCATACTTCACCACGATGATCTGATCATCATAGCGCTTCAGGAAGGGCAGGGCCCCTGCCAGGATTTCCATCTGGTCCTGGGCGGTATCGGTCATGAAAGGCGATCCTGTAAGTTGGTGTGGCGTGTAGGGGGCGGCGGCGGCAAGGGTCAAGATGCTGGCGGGTGGCTGGCCTTTTTCTCCCAACCGCGGGGGGCTTGCTGCCAATAGGTCAGGCTATGGCCGGCTTCCTTGGCGGCAAGCCATCGGCCGCGCGCTGCCGCCACTGCCGCTTCATCGCCGCCATCGAAAAGATCAAGCACGCGTTCATAATCGGCAAGCCGCGCGCTGGCCGCGCCTTCCACCAACACCAGGAAACGTGCGCCATTGGCGGGCGGCACATCCTGATCGGCAATCAACAAGGGCTGCGCCGCATCGTGCTCCCCGCCCGCCAGCCCATGCGGCAGCCAGGGGGGATCGGCGGGCAGCCAAAGCGCCGCATCCAAGGCGCGCGCGCGTTCCGCATCACCGCACAGGATAAAACCGCGTCCGCCAGAATCCAGTACGCGGCCGAGCAATTTCGGCAGGGCTTCCTGCAATTTGCTGCGCGTCAAATGATAGAAGCCGATCTCGGTCATGCGTCGCGTTCGAAGCGCATGGCAACCAGACGATCCAGCAAGCGCACACCAAAGCCGCTTGGCCCTTTCGGCCCGAGCGGTGCTGCTTCTTCGCGTGCCTCAACCCCCGCGATATCCAGATGCGCCCAGCTTGTGCCTTCGGCGAATTCACGCAGGAACGCCGCCGCATGGCAGGCATCGGACAGGAAGCGCCCGCCCCAGGCGCCGCTGCCCGCCGGCGCGCATTGGCGCAGATCGGCTATGTCGCTTTTCAGGACTTCCCTGTATTCATCATCAATCGGCATGGGCCACAATGGTTCGGCAACGCCTTCCCCTGCCGCCACCAATGCTGCCGCCAAAGCATCATCATTGCCGAAGACGCCAGCGCGGTGATGGCCAAGCGCGGTGATGATGCTGCCTGTCAGCGTCGCCAGATCAATCATGGCGCGTGGGTGGAAGCGCTTCGCGGTATAGGAAAGCGCATCAGCCAGAATGAGGCGACCTTCCGCATCCGTATCCAATACCTCAATCGTCTTGCCGCTATGGGTACGAAGAATATCGCCGGGGCGATAGGAAGCCGCGCCAATGGCATTTTCCGCGAGTGCCAATACCGCCACCGCCGGTGCGGGAGATTGCCTGAGCGCCAGCGTCAGCATCGCGCCTGCCGCCGCCGCAGCGCCCGCCATATCGCCACGCATTTCTTCCATGCCGCCAGCCGGCTTGATGGAAATGCCGCCCGTGTCAAAGCAAACCCCCTTGCCGACAAAGGCAACCGGCGCGGCCTTCAACTTGCCCTGCCAGCGCAGCACCACAAGTCTGGGGCCATGTTCTGCCCCGCCGCCCACAGCTGAGAGCGCGCCCATGCCAAGCGCGGTCAGGCGCTTGCCTTCCAGCACTTCAACCTTCAGGCCGAAATCGCGCAGAGCGCGCAGCCTTTCGGCGAAGGTTGCGGGGTTCAGGCGATTGCCTGGCTCCGCCACCAGATCGCGTGCGTAAAGCACCCCACGCAGCGCTGCTTCGGCGCGCTTCCAGGCGGCTTCCATTTTGGCTGGGTTCGCCACTGCCAGCGTTACCTGCGCGGGCGGTGCATCCTTATCCTTGCTCGCATCACGCAAAGCATTGAAGCGCCAGGCATTCAGCAGCGCGCCCGCCGCAAAGCCCGCTGCCTGTTCGGGCGTGGCAGCATCCGCGAGCAATACGGCATGCGCGCGGCCTGCCGCCGCAGCCATGCCGGCACCACCGCCCGCTTCCCAATCGCTGATCGCGAGGCCAGCGCCAATCCCGGCCAGGATGGTGAAGCCATGTGCGCCTGGAACCGATAACGCCTCACCCGCCTTGGCAGAAAAGCGCGCGGCTTTCGCCGCCGCCGCAAGCGCCGGATCATCCGGCGCCGCGCCCTCACTCAGCGGCAGGATCAGCGCGCTATCAGCACCGCGCGCCTTATGGCGGCGCAGCGCGTCAGAGCTTCGTTGCAGGATCAATTTTACCATGGGCACAAAGCGACGCGGCTTCAGCCTTCGTAATGATCCGCCACCATGCGATCCAGCATGCGCACGCCATAAGCGGTCGCACCCTTCGGCACGGTCGGCGCATCCTTGGAAGACCAGGCCGTACCCGCGATATCCAAATGCGCCCAGGGCTTGCCATTGACAAAGCGCTGGATGAATTGCGCCGCGGTGATGGACCCGCCCGGCCGGCCGCCGACATTCTTCATATCGGCAATGTCGGATTTGATTTGCTTGTCATAGGCATCACCCAGCGGCATGCGCCAGGCTTTCTCACCCACTGCACTGCCCGCTTCCTTCACATGGGTCGCGAGCGTGTCGTCATTGCTAAAAAGCCCAGCACGTTCATGGCCAAGCGCGATGATGATGGCGCCCGTCAGTGTCGCCAGATCTACCATGAAGCGCGGATCATATTTTTCCTGGCAATACCACATCACATCCGCCAGCACCAAACGTCCTTCCGCATCGGTATTGATCACTTCTACGGTTTGGCCGGAATAGGATTTCACGACATCGCCCGGGCGCTGCGCGGTGGCGGATGGCATGTTTTCCACCAAGCCCACCATGCCAATCACATCCGCCTTGGCCTT
>CAMCEP010000105.1 GCA_945873675.1 Asaia bogorensis | reverse complement strand
TCATCCAATTCCACGTAAGCGACGCAATAGGGTTCCTTGGTGCGCATCACCGTAAACGTATAGATGCTGCCCGTGCCCTTGGCTTCCACCAATTCAATATTGTTGGAAAGCGTGAAGGGCGAACAGCCGCGCGGATACCAGAAGAACTTGCCGGTATCGTTGCATTTGCCGATCAGCAGCTTGCCGGCGCGCGCGCCATCGAAAAACGGCTGATTGGTCGGGTCCGTCTTGATTTCCGGCAGGGCCCTGTTGAATGCCATGGTGGCCATATCGCTTACTCCCTTTCCAGAATGACGGTGGCGCTGCCATGGCGCGTGCCGAGCAAGCCGCCCGTGCCGTGTGCCAATGCCAGCGTGCAGCCAGGCACCTGCACCTTCGGGTGCGCTTCATGGCGCAATTGCCGCACGGCTTCGATCACCTTGGTCATGCCGCCGCGATTGGCCGGGTGGTTGTTGCAAAGCCCGCCGCCATCCGTGTTGAAGGGCAGCTTGCCGACGCCGGAAATGAGGTTGCCGTCAGCGACAAACTTCCCGCCTTCACCCTTTTTGCAGAAGCCAAGGTCTTCCAACTGGATCAGCACCGTGATGGTGAAGCTGTCATAGATGGAAGCGTATTGAATGTCCTTCGGCGTCACGCCGGCTTCTTCAAAAGCCCGCGGTCCGGACCAGACAGCGCCGGAATAGGTCAAATCCGTATAGCCGGCATTCTGGTTCTTGGTCGCTTCCCCATGGCCCTTCACCTTCACCAAAGGCCGCTTCAGCGATTTGGCGATTTCGGGGCGGGTCACAATCAAGGCGCCACCGCCATCGGAAATGACGCAGCAATCCAGCCTGTGCAGCGGGTCTGACACCAGGGGAGAATTCACCACATCTTCCACCGTCACCACCTTGGGCAACATGGCATGCGGGTTGTGCTGCGCATGATGCGAAGCCGCCACCTTGATCCAGGCAAGCTGTTCGGAAGTGGTGCCGTATTCATGCATGTGGCGCATGGCGCACAGGGCATAGGCATTCGCAACCGTGCGGCCATAGACAATCTCAAACGGATCATCCGGCACATTCACGCCCCAGGAACGCGGCGCGGTGCCGGTTGCCATGGCTTCGGCCCGCGGGCGCCCGGCCAGCGTGATCAGCGCGATATTGCACTTGCCAAGCGCAATCGCTTCCACCGCATGGCCGACATGCATCACATAAGAACAGCCGCCCATATCGGTGGAATCGAGGTGCTTGAGCTTGGTCAGCCCCAGATAATCCGCCATATTAAGGGGCCCAAGCCCCGGCGCGGCGCCGGTGCAGAAAAACCCATCAACATCATCCTTGGAAAGCCCGGCATCCTGCAGCGCGCCATAGGCGACTTCAGCATGCAGCTGGGCCACGGATGTATTATCGGCCTTTCGGGTCGGGTGCTCAAAGGCGCCCACGATATAGCCCTTGCCATTGGTACTCATGAGTGGCGTTTATCCTCCTCGATTTTGGTGGCGGGATGGAAGCAGCGCCGGGGCGGCTTGTCACCCCCCGGCGCCCGGAAATTTTGGTTTAGCGCGGCGCGCCCATTACGGGCACGGCAATGCCAAGCCCATCACGCGGCAGGCGCGCGCCGGCCAGGCGAAGCTCGGCCTCGGCAGTGCGGATCTGGCGCGCGGTTTCTTCCTGCGTCAGGTGCGAAACACGTTCCTTCAATAGCGCATGACCCTTGGCGATATCGGCCAGCACCGTCTGGTAATTCTTGATCGCGGCAGCGCGATTGGCGGAGGCAGCCTCATAAAGCGCGGCCAGGTCGCGCAGGATGTGCCGGCTTGGCTCATCGCGCGCTTCGCGCAGCAGGCGCTGATAGCGTGCGCGCGCCTGATCTGCTGCGGCTGTCTCAATCGGTTCAAGCGCGGTGATCGCTTCCTGCATGGCGGCAATCAGCGCTTGCACGGGCGCATCCGCTTCGCGAATGGTGGCGCGCAGTTGCGGCGCGCGCGCCAGGGAACGCCCGCGCTCCCGCAGTAGCGCACCAAGCGTTCCAATCGCCTCAGCCCCTTTCGGGCTGGTGGGCGCGGCGCGCGGCGCATAAGCGGCCAAGGGGTCTTCGCGGATCATCAAAAGCCCATCAGCCGCAAGTGTATCCAGCGCTTTCAGATAGGTGGCCAGCGCCTGTTGCATGGCGTTGATCGCGTCAGCGGCTGGCGATACAGCAGGCGCCACGCCCGGGCGCGTCACCAATTCCGGATAGATGGCCGCATTGCCCGCAACATTCGCCCAATCGCGCACCGGCGTGTAATCCGGCGGCCCGCAGCCAATCAGCGCTGCCAAGGGCAGAAAGAAGATTCCGCGTCTCAGCTTCATGACACCATCCATACCCCTGCTTCCCGGCGCACCAAACCTTCGGCGGCCAGCTTGATCAAATGCGCGGTCAGGCTGCGCGCCGCTGCCGGGATCAGCCTTGCATCAAGTGCTGCTCCATAAACCGGCGGCACCAAAGCCTCAGCGCTCGCGCGCCCGACCTGGCGCAGTTCTTCCAGAACCCGCGCCTCTCTCTCTCGCCGATGCGCTGCCAGCGCGGCGACAAAGGGCTGCGGGTTGGGGAGCGGCGGTCCATGGCCCGGCAGATAAAGATCATCATCCCGCGCCTGAAGCTTGGCGAGGGAATTCATATAGGCCGCCATATCGCCATCCGGCGGGCTGACCACGCTGGTGGACCAGGACATGACAAGATCGGCGCTGAACAGCGTGCGTGATGTGCTGGCGTTTTCCAAGGCGAAACAAAGATGATTGGCGCAATGGCCAGGCGTGTGCAAAGCCGTGACGCGCCAATCCGCACCCACCACTGTGGCGCCATCGGCAAGCGTCACATCCGGGCGGAATGTATGATCGCCCCCTTCGCCGCCCTGTTCGGGCGGTGTCATATGCGGACCGAAACCATAGCTCGGCGCGCCCGTCGCGGCCTGCAGCGCGGCCACGCCTGGTGAATGGTCCCGATGCGTGTGGGATACCAGGATATGCGTGACGCGCTCACCCTTCGTGGCCGCGAGCAAAGCGTCCAGATGCGCTGGATCCACCGGGCCAGGGTCCAGGATGGCGACTGAATCCCCCTGACCTATGATCCAGCTATTCGTGCCGCGAAAGGTGAAAGGCCCAGGATTGCCGCAAAGAACGCGCCGCACGCCCGGCGCGGTCTGTTCCACCGCGCCCGGGGCTAGGCTGTCATTTTTCAGGAAGGGAATGCTCATCGGTGGCGCCTCATTGTTGGGCGTAGGGTGCGGCGAGGCCCGGCGCTCTGCAAGCCCTGCCTATTGCCCTTGGCGCTTCATCCGCCCGCGCACCAATTCCCGGTGCAGGATGTAAAGCCCGGACAACACAATCAGCACCGCGCCAAGGATGGTCGCGATGGTGGGCATATCCCCCCAAATCAGCCAGCCAAGCGCAACCGACCAAAGGATGGAGGTATAGGAATAAGGCCCAAGCGAGGATACCTGGGCGGAGGCATAGGCTTCCGTCAGCATCACCTGCGCGACGCCACCCACCAGGCCAACCAGGATCAGGATCAGCCATTCCCAAGCATTGGGCGTAGTCCAGAAAAACGGCAGCGCCACGGCGGTAAAGGCCGTCATCAACAGGGATTGCCAGAGCACAATGGTGGTGGAGCTTTCCGTGGCCGACAGGTTCCGCACCAAAAGCGTCGTCAGCGCCGACCAAACGCCCTGAGAAACCGCGACTGCCATGCCGATCATCACGGCCCTCTCGGGCCAAGTACCGCCCTGAAAGGCGCCCTGGCCAAGCGCAATCACCATAATGCCGACAAAGCCCAATATCACTGCGGACCAGCGATGAATGCCAACCTTCTCCCCCAGTAGCGGGATGGACAGCAGCGTCACGAAAAGCGGCGTGGTGTAGGTAAGCGCGGTTTGCTCCGCCAAGGGCAGCACTGTCAGCGCAAAGAAGGAACAGCCCTGCGCCATGGTGCCGGTAAAGGCGCGCAGCAAATGCGAAGGAAAGCGCCGCGTGCGCAAAATGCCCCATTGCCGGCCTCGCGCCACGATCACGAAAATCACCGGCAGGGCAAAGGCGGATCGGAAGAACATGATTTCGATAAAGGAAATGCTCTCCGCAATATCCTTGATCATGGCGGACATGATGGTGAAAAGCGCGGTCGCCCCCAGCATCAATAGCGCACCGCGGCGGATATCGTGGCGGAGCGCCATCAGGCGTTGTCTTTCAAGCGTGATCGTTCCGCCGCGCGGCGCACCTGTTCGCGATACACATTGTAAAGCCCCGCCGCCACCACCAGGCTCGCGCCGGCAAGCGTGGTCCAGCCCGGCACCTCGGCCCAGATCAGAAAGCCGATCACGCCGCCAATCAGCAAAGGTGAATATTCAAAGGGGGCAAGGACGGAAACCGGCGCCAGCGCAAAGGCGCGCGCGAACAGCAAATGCGCCATGCCGTTGAAGACGCCAAACAGCACCAGCAGCAGCATGGTATTGGTGGAAGGCAGCAATGACGGCGACGGGAAGGCCGGCAGGAATAACAACCCCATCGGGATATGCGCCATCATCAGCCAGAAAGCGATCGCCGCCGGTCCATCACTGACCGATAGCATCCGTGTCCAGATGCGCGTCACCGCCATCAGCACCACCGCACCAAGCAGCGCCAGGGCCTCGATGCGCCATAAATCACCCGAGGGCTGCAACATGATCAGCACGCCACCAAAGCCGATCATGGTAGAGGTCCAGCGCCGCCACCCCACCTTTTCGCCCAGCAGCGGAATGGCAAACAACGTCATCAGCAGCGGCGTGGCGCAGGCAACCGCGTAGGAATCCACCAAAGGCATGCCCTGCGCCCAGGCCCAATACCAGGTGGCCGAAACACAGCAATGCAGCAGGCCGCGCCAGGCGAGCAGCCGGCGATTATTCGGAAACAGCCCCCGCCCGCGCGTCAGGATCACCACCGTGATGCCACCCACTACGCCACGCCAAATCATGGCCATGGCCGCGCCCACTTCCGGCAGCGCCCATTTCACCGCGGCATCGGCGCCGGTGATGACGATATAGGCCACCAGAATAATACCGATGCCGCGCAAAGTCTCGGCCCCGGTCGGCACGCTGAGCGCGGTTTTGGGCGCCTCAGCCACGGCCTGGGCAGCTTCTGGCGGCTTGGTCTGGCATGGCCCCGGCAAGGGCGCCCGCGCGGTGCGGCGCGGGCAAGGGTGATGGCGATTGCATGTTTATTGTGCGCAGTCTCGGCTCAGATGGAGGCCTATGCAAGCCAAATAAGGCAGGCTTAAGCGCGCCGCGCCTTGTTCCCGCCCTGCCGCAATGCGAAAGACGCCCCCGTGGAAGCCGCCGAATATGATCTGATGGACGCGGTGGAGGAGCGCATGTGGTGGTACCGCGCGCTGCACCTTCGTGTCCTTGATGCCCTGCATCGCCGCCCCGGCACCCCTGGGGCGTTGCTCGATGCCGGCTGCGGCACGGGTGGGCTGCTCCGGCGGCTGGCCGGGAAGTCCACGCGCGCCTTGGTTGGGCTTGATTTCAACCCGGAAGCCGCGCGGCGCGCTGGCGCCAAATCCGGCGCGCTCACCACCGGGGGGGATGCCAATCGCCTGCCCTTTGCCGATGCCAGCTTTGGCGCGCTGGTGAGCCTGGATGTGCTGTGCCACCGCGCGCTGGATCCAGCCGCTGCCTTGGCGGAATTCCACCGCGTGCTGAAGCCTGGTGGCGCCTTGGTGCTGAATCTGCCGGCTTTTGAATGGTTGCATTCGGCGCATGATATCCGGGTGCATAATGCGCGCCGTTTCACGGCCGATCAGGCTCGTGCGTTGCTGACGAATGCCGGCTTCACCGCAATCGAAGCCCGTTATTGGAATGCGCTGCTGCTGCCGCTCATGGTCCTGCAACGCAAAATCCTGAAATCTGACGCGGCGGATAAAAGCGATGTCGCCCCCTTCCCGCCATGGTTGGATGCCATGCTTTACGCTGTAACAGGGCTGGAGCGGATGCTCGCCCGGATTGGCCTGCGCTACCCAGCGGGCGGTTCGGTGCTGGTCATCGCCACCCGGCCCTGAGAACGGAGAAGATCAATGTCCCTGATATCGGCCGGCAAGGAATATCCCGTCGGTCTTTCCATTGTGGTTCCGGTCTATCGCGGTGCAGCCACGGTTGGCGCGCTGGTGGAAGCGCTATCGGCGCTGCGCCCCGAAGGCGGGATCGAAATTGTGCTGGTGAATGATGGCAGCCCGGATAATTCCGGCGATGTCTGCCGCGCCTTGCAGCAAAGCGCGACGGTGCCGCTGACCTACATAGAACATGCGCGCAATTTTGGTGAGCATAATGCGGTGATGTCGGGGCTGCGCCACGCGCGCGGCGCTTACGTAATCACCATGGATGATGATTTGCAGAACCCGCCGGAAGAAGTCATCCGGCTTTATGATCACGCGCGGCTCGGCAATTTTGACGTTGTTTATACGCGCTATGCGGTGAAGGAACATGAAGGCTGGCGCAATCTGGGCAGCGCCTTTGCCAATTGGGTCGCGGATCAATTGATGGACAAGCCGAAGGGGCTGTACCTTTCATCCTTCCGCTGCATGTCGGCCTTGGCGGTTTCCGAGGTTGTGAAATATCGCGGGCCCTACCCTTACGTGGATGGCCTGTTGATGCAGGTAACGCAAAGGCTTGATTCGATCGAGGTGAAGCACTTCGCGCGCGCTGAGGGTCGTTCCAACTACACCATGCGCCGCCTGATCCGGCTTTGGATGAACTTGGCGACGAATTTCTCGGTGCTGCCCTTGCGGCTGGCGATCATCGCCGGTGCGGGCATGGGCGTGCTGGGGCTGCTGGCCGCGCTTTATGTGGTGATTGAAGGGCTGATGGGACATACGCCTTCGGGCTGGGCGTCACTGATGACGGTCACGCTGCTGATTGCCGGCGTGCAATTCCTGATCCTTGGCGTGCTTGGCGAATATGTCGGGCGATCCTTCATGTCCGCCAATGGCAAGCCGCAAGGCGTGGTGCGCGAGGTTCTGCCGGCGCGCGATGTTGGGCGCGCGCCATGACGATATACTGGCTGGTACTTGCAGCGGCGATTTCGACATCGCTGATCGGGCAGATCTTGCTGAAATCCGGCGCGTCCAGCTCAGTGGCCTCCGAGGGCGGTTTCTTCGATCAGCTTTTCCGACTGCCGACGATGGTGGGGCTGGTGTGTTATGGCGGCGCGGCGCTGCTCTACATCATTGCTTTGCGCCGCATTCCGATGAGTGTCGCGCTGCCCTGCACTGCGGCTTCCTATATCGTGATTGCCATCATCGGCTGGGCGATATTCGGTGAGAGCCTGGGCGTGCAGAAAATCGCTGCCATTGCGCTGATTGCAGCTGGTGTGGCGCTGCTGGCCACCACCGCGTGAAGGCAACACTTGGCGCTTTACTGTTGCTGGTGGGCTGCGCGGCTGCGCCGCAACCCTGCCCCGCTGGCGCGGGTCCGGCCACCATCGCGGAAGCCTATTTCGGGCGGAATGTGAAAACCCGAGCGCCTGTGACCGATGCGGAATGGGCGCGCTTCATGGCAGACACCGTGACACCTGCCTTCCCTGATGGCCTGACCGTGCTGGATGGCCTGGGCCAATGGCGCAATGCGGCGGGCCAGATCAGCCGGGAAGAAAGTAAGGTTTTGCTGCTAGTGCTGCCAGGGCAGGATCAGGCGGCGGCTTCCGCGCGCCTTGCCCCGGTGACAGCGGCCTGGAAGGCGCGCTTTGCACAGGAATCGGTGCTGACGGTGTTTCGCGCGGGCTGCGCGGCTTTCTGATTCTTCACCGCATCCGCTTGACCGCAACGCGAAATGCAAGATTGCCCGCCATGGTCAGGCCGAACAGCACCGCCGCGAGAATAAGCGCATCCTGCGGCTTACCTGACCGATCCACCAGCCACCCGGCCAGCGCCGGCGCTGGTGCGGTGATGGCGTAATACGTCGTCGAAAACACCCCCATGCCAAAGGCGCGCCGCGCAGGCGACATCGCCTGACCCGTCAAGGCCATGATCACCCCCGCCGGCCCCATACCAATCAGCCCGAACAGCACACAGGCCAGAATGGCGAAATGGGGGGAAGGCAGCGCCAAAAGGCAAAGCACCGCGACCGCGCTGCACAAATAAAGCACCGCATCCGGCCGGCCTGTACGATCTGCGATAATGCCGCTCAAGGGAATGGAAATCATCATCAGCGCGCTTGCCGCACTCACCATCGGAATCGCCTGATGAGCGGCAAAGCCGCTCACTTGCAGCGCCTGGGGCGCGAAGCTCAAAAACACCAGATAGCCCGCATTGAAAAACGCCCAAACGCTGGAAGCGAGCAGCGTGAGCCACAATTCCCGCCGCGGCAGACCCATCGGCGCCGCGGCGCCGCGCGGGGCGGCAATGCCAGGTGGGGCGCGATAGCCAAGCCAAAGCGCCAGCGCCGCCGTGACGCAATAGGCGCTGGCAATGGCAAAAGGCAGGCGCCAATGGAATTGCGTCATCAGCCAATCATGCGCCACCTGGCCAATGGCGATGCCGAGGGGCCAACTGACAACCAGGATGCTCATGGCGGTGGCTAATTCCTTGCCCGCGAACCAATCCTGCACCATCTTTGCGAAATAGATTGTGCCAATGACAAAGCCGATGCCACAAAGAATGCGCGCCAGCGCCAGCATCCCGAACCCCGCCGCAATTGCTGCCGTCGCACCGCCAAGCCCC
>CAMCEP010000104.1 GCA_945873675.1 Asaia bogorensis | reverse complement strand
ATCATTCGCCAAACCTTCGATCGCCGAATATTGGCAAAGCGGCGGCATCACCACGCGATTGGGAATCGTCACACCGCGAATGGTGAGCGGCGAGAAAAGCAAGGAACTCATGGGGCGTCTCCGATCAGGCTAGCGTTGTGCCTAGCCTGATACAGCTTTGGTCGCGCGTCCAGATTACCCCGCCCTGGCGATATTCTCGGGCGAGAAGGGCAATTGCCGGGGCCGCACGCCAAGGGCGGCATGAATGCCCCCGGCAATGGCAGCGATGCTGGGCGCCAGGCTCGCCTCACCCGCGCCAAGGAAGGGCGCTTCGGGCCGATTAATCAGCGCCACATCAACCTTGGGCACTTCCGAAAAACGCAGGATCGGGAAGCCTTCCCATGAATCGGAGGTCACGCGCCGGCGATCAAAACGCACCTCTTCGACCAGCGCGATGGAGGTGCCGTGAATGGCACCGCCTTCAAGTTGATTGGCGGTACCGTCAGGGTTCACGACTTCCCCACAATCGCCCGCAATCCAAATACGCCGACAGAAGATGCGTTCGCGTGCTTCAACTTCCGCGATGACCGCGGCATAAGCGCCAGTATTTTTGTAGCGCGCATAAGCAATGCCAAAGCCGAAACCTTCGCGCGCCTGACGTCCATGCCAACCGGCCATGGCTGCCACTTTTTCCAAGACGGCACGGCCACGCGCATCATCCAAATGCCGCAAGCGGTAGGCAAGCGGGTCTTCACCCACCAGCGCCGCCATTTCATCCATCATGCTTTCGACGGCCCAAACATTCAGCGTCGCACCCAAGCCGCGGAGCGCCGATGTGCGGATGGGCATTTCCAATAATCTGGTGGTTGCAACATGAAGTTTCGGGACACGATAACCCGGAATGGCGTTGCGTTCGGCCCCACCCCCCGCCGCCAAGGGTGGGTTGATGGAAGGCTGCACCGGAAAGGGTTCAGCAAGTTGAGACGCCGCCAAAAGTGTCGGTACCGGAGAGCGCCCCGGCCGCCCGGAATGGCCGTTGCTGATTACTTCCGCATGCCAGGCAAGCAGGCTTCCATCCGCCGCGGCTTCCACTTCAATATCCACCAACATGGCGGGCGAAAACGGCGCCCAGCCAAGTTCATCCGCGCGCGACCACAATAGCCGCACGGGCTTACCTTCAGCCGCGCGCGCAATCAGCACCGCCTCCAGCGCCACATCATCAGCACCATTATGGCCATAGCAGCCGGCACCTTCCATGTGGCGCACGACCACTTTTTCTAGCGGGCAGCGCAGCGTCTTCGCGATATCCGCGCGCAGATTATAGGGGCCCTGTGTATGGCTGAAGACTTCCGCCACATCGCCTTCAAACCGCGCCACGGCACAGGATGGCCCGATCGAGGCGTGCGCCAGATACGGTCGATGAAAGCTGCGCTTCAGCCGATGCGTGGCTGCCGGTATTTCCGCATCGCGTTCTTCGGTGACCTTCCGCTCACCACGTGCCGCAGCATCACGCAACCAGGCCGTGAGCTCCGCCTGTTCAGGTAGCGTATCGGCTTCCCGCCACTGCGCCCGCGCTGCGATGCGCCCGGCGGCGGCTTCCGCATCCCATTCGTTGCTGGACAGCACAGCCAAAAAATTGCCATCCCTTACCAGCCGCGCATCACCGGGCAGCAGGCCATCAGCCAGCGCTTCAAGCTCTGCGCCGCGTGCACTTGGCCGAATCACACGCGCATGCAGCATTCCGGGCAGGCTGAGATCATGCACATAAGCCGGCACGCCATGCAGCTTGCCCGGCAAATCACGCCGCGGCGCTGAAATACCCACCAGGCGCCGTGCTTCAACAGGCTTAGCGCGCGCTTCCGGTGATGCCTCAACCTCTAGCAGACCAGCCTCGGAAAATTGCCAATAGCTGCCGAGCTTGCCTTGCGGGCCGATGAAATCTCCGTCGGTGACAGTAATGGCTTCAAACGCCACACCGCTGCGCTGCGCTGCGACGGAAAGGAAAATGCGCCGCGCATCAGCGCTCGCATGGCGAATGGCGCTGCCGGAATCCTGCACGGAAAGACTGCCTGACGTCACCGCCTCATCCGGGCTATCGGGCGTGACCACGCTGATGATGCGGATGCGTTCCAGCGCTACATCCAATTCATCGGCGGCAATCTGCGCAAGTGTGGTCAGAATGCCCTGGCCAAGTTCCACTTTGCCGGGCTTCACTTCCACAAAACCATCAGCGCGGAAATGCAGCCATTGTGAAAGCCGTCGATTGAGATGAAGGCTGCCAGGCAAGCGCGGCTTGCCATCATCAACTTTCAGTGCAGCACCAAAACCGTGACTCATTGCGCCATCTCCTGCGCGGCGCGCCTGATGGCGCGGATGATGCGATTATGGCTGCCGCAGCGGCATAAATGCGGATCCAAAGCAGCGCGAATGGCATCCTCATCCGGATCGGGATTGGCTGCGAGCAAAGCAGCGGCAGAAATCAGCATACCCGAAAGGCAATAGCCGCATTGCCCTGCCTGTTCGGCCAGAAACGCCGTTTGCAGGGGGTGCGGCGCCGTCGTTGTTCCAAGCCCTTCAACCGTTACCACCTTGCGCCCGGCCACCGCGTCCAGGCCAAGCGCGCAGGCATAGGCAGGCTTGCCGTCCAACAGCACCATGCAGGAACCGCATTGTTCAGCGCCGCAGCCAAAGCGCGGGCTGGAAAGCCCCAAAGGACCGCGCAGCGCATGCAGTAACGTCGCGTGATCCGGCAAGTCCAAAGTGACTTCGGCGCCGTTCAGCGTAAAGTGAGCCATGAGCTACTCCGCCTTGATGCCCGCATCGCGCACCAATTTGCCAAGTGTATCCACATCATTGCGCAAATAGGCTTCATATTCGGCAAGCGTCATCACCATGGGCCGCGCGCCCATGCGCTGCATGCCCGTGCGGCCAGCTTCGCTTTGCATGATCTTGGTTATTTCCGCATGCAAACGTTCCACAATTGGGCGCGGCGTTGTGGCCGGCATCATCAAGCCGATCCAGATCGGGTATTCAAAGCCAGGCACAATTTCCGCAACGGTGGGCAAATTAGGCAGCATGGGGTCGCGCTGGCGGCCCGTGGTGGCAAGGCCGCGCACTGTGCCACCATTGATATGCGGCGCCATGCTTGGAATGCCATCGAACATGATCGGCACCTGGCCGGAAATCACCGCCGTGCGCGCCTCATTTGAACCACGGAAACTCACCGCCACCATATCCACCTTCGCCATGGCCTTCAGCATTTCGCCAGCAAGGTGATAAGGCGTGCCGGGGCCGGAATGGGCGTAATTCCATTTGCCTGGCTCTCGCCGCAGCAATTCAAGGAATTCAGGCAGCGTATTGGCCGGCACAGAAGGATGCACCGCCAGGACATTATCCGCGATATTGATTGGCGCCACGGGTGTCAGGTCCCGCATCAGCACAAAGCCGCGCCCCGGCTGCAGGGTTTCATTCACCGCGGCCGTATTGCCAAGTGCTACCAGCGTATAGCCATCACCCGGCGCTTTCGCGACCATATTGGTGCCGATCGAACCACCCGCACCGGTGCGATTTTCAATGATCACTGGAACGCCGAGCGCCGCTGAAAGCGGTTCCGCAATGAAGCGCGCCGCGACATCCGCTGCGCCACCAAGCCCAAAGGGCACAATGATACGCACCGCCCTATTGGGCCAAGGTGCCTGACTTTGCGCAAGGACTGCGGGCGCAGCCAAAATCCCCGCCCCAGAAAGCAGAATATCCCGACGCTTCATCTACCCCAATCCTTCTTGCTTGGCGTTTCTACGCAACACGCAACTGCAACCCGGATCACGGCAAAGGTCAAGCGGTCGGCGGCCTTACACCTCACCAGGGGCGACGATATGGGTGGTGATCTGCATCACGCCTTCCAGCCCCGCCACACATATATCCCCAGGCTTCAGATAAAGCTCCGCCGCATTCGGGTGACCGATCGCAGTTCCACGCGGCGCGCCAGTCGCAATCACATCGCCCACCTCAAAGGGCATGAAGCGGGAGAAATGCGCGATGATCCCTTCAATGCGATGGATATATTCATCGGTATTCACGCGCAGCCGCTGCTGGCCATTCACATGGCAGGTCAGCCACAAATCATAAGGATCGGCAATTTCCGCCAGCGGCACCGCATAAGGCCCAACCGGTGTGAAGCGCGGCATGTTCTTCGAGACCCAGAATTTTGTGCCAAGCTGCACTTCCTGCTTTTGGATTTCACGCGCCGTCAAATCATTCAACACCGTAACCGCGCCCACATAATCACGCGCCCTTTCGCGGCTGACCTGAAAGGCGCGGCGCGTGATGATGAAGGCCAATTCGGGTTCATAATCGAAGGTCGTAATGCCTTCCGGCCGCGCCACGCGCGCACCGTCACCCACCAGGGTTTCCGTCAGCTTCACAAAGCTTGTCGGTTCCTGCGGGTCTTCCTTCAACATGCCTTGCGCCACCAATTCCGCGCGATGCACCTTGCTATTCTTGCCCACGCAGAAAATCTTCCCCGGATCAGGAATAGGCGGCAGCACATGGCATTGCGCTGCCGGCAGCATGATCTGCCCCGCCGCGACAAAGGCGCGCAATTCGGCAATGGGCAGCGCCAGTACACGGCGCATATCCCAATCTGCACCATGCGTCGCGGTCAGGTCGCGCATCATCGCACCTTCCACCGCGCCAAGCCTTGGGCGCAGATCACCAGGTGCCAGGAAACTTGCCAATCTGATCATGAGATTTCTACTCCAGCGTAATGCCGCGCTCTCGCACAACCTGCTGCCATTTGGCAATGTCAGCATCAATAAAGCGCGCGAATGCGTCGGGCGCCATTGGCTCCGGCTCAGCGCCCAACCCCGCAAGGCGTTGGCGCGTTATATCTGTCGTGATGCCTTGCGCAGCCTCAGCGGCGATTTTCGCCGTGACTGGCGCGGGCATGCCACGCGGCCCGAACAGCCCAAACCACCCCACCGCAGAATAGCCAGGCAAGCCGCTTTCATTCACTGTCGGTATGCCGGGCAATAAGACGGTACGACGCTCCGCCGTCATGGCGATGCTTTGCACCTGTCCCGATGCTGATGCCGCCGCAACAGTCTGCGGCGGCGCGAACATCAATTGAATGCGCCCGCCCATCAGATCATTCAACGCTGGCCCCGTGCCGCGATAGGGCACATGCAGCATCTCGATCCCGGCCATGGAGGCGAAAAGCTCCGCCGCCAAATGGCTTGCGGCACCCGTGCCAGAACTCCCAAAGCTGAAGGCGCCGGGCCTTTGTTTGGCAAGCGCAATCAACCCCGCCACATCCTTCACGCCAAGGCTAGGATGCACTGCCACGACATAAGCCGGCGCTGCCAAAAGCGTCACCGGCGTCAAGGCCGCTTCAACCTTGAAAGTATCATGCGCCCCCGCAAGACCCATGATCCCGCCGGTCGAGGTAACCATCAGCGTATGCCCATCCGCGGTACCCCGCTGCAATTGCTGCATGCCAATGCGCCCCGCACCACCGCCACGATTTTCCACGACAACGGGCTGCTTGAAGCTTTCCTGAAAATGTTGCGCCAGAATCCGCGCCAGCACATCCGTGCCACCACCTGGTGGAAATGGCACGATGATGGAAATACCTCGTGTTGGGAACGCATCCTGCGCTGCGGCATGTTGCGCCAGGAAGGGTGCGGCCAATAGGACAGGCAAAACGCGGCGGGCGATCATGCGGCGGCTCCTCATGCTGCGCTCTTTATGCCGTGGCTTGATGATTCGGGATAGCAGCGCGGCATCGGCTTCCCGGGCTTATTGCCGCGGTGGTCAAAAAACCCTAGGGGGAAACCACCCCTTTTTACACGCCTGCTAGGATACCCGCATTGAGTGACCCGCTGCTTTGGGCGCTGCTTGCTTTCGCCTTCACCACAAGCGGCACGCCCGGCCCGAATAACGCCATGCTCACGGCTTCCGGCGCCAATTTCGGCTTTCGCCGCGCCGTGCCGCATATGCTCGGCATTATTATTGGTTTTCCGGCAATGGTACTTGCGATCGGGCTTGGGCTTGGCGCGGTTTTCGCCGCGCTGCCTTGGTTGCATCTGGCACTGAAATATGTGGGGGCTGCTTATATGCTTTACTTGGCGTGGCGCATCGCAACCGCCGGGCGCGGCAAGGGCGCCGCAGCCGCCAAGCCTATCGGGTTTTTCGAAGCCGCAGGCTTTCAATGGGTCAATCCGAAAGCCTGGATCATGGGGGTTGGCGCCCTCGCCGCCTATACGGCGCCCGACGCACCTGTCTGGTCTGAGGCCGCGCGTGTGGCAGCGGCCTTCCTGTTCTCTGGTGTCATTTCGTCAATACTCTGGTGTGGTTTCGGTGTGGCGATTGGCAGGCTGCTCACCTCCGATCGCGCTTTTCGGCTTTTCAACTATGGCATGGCCTTGGCATTAGTGGCGTCACTCATTCCCGTTTTCATTCTCTAGCACGGAAGGCCCAACGCTTTGCCCCAAGCCCTGCCAGTTATTGTTGCGGCCTTGCTCCTGCTGCTGGGCGCGCTTGGGCTTACGCTGCAATACGGCGTCAATCACGCGCTGTTGTGGGCGCTGGGTGCCGCGCTTGGCTACACGCTCTATCGCGGTTCCTTCAGCTTTGCCGGCGGTTTTCGTGAGGCGCTGGCGGAAGGGCGCGGCGCCGGGCTGCGCGCGCAAATGCTCATGCTCGGCGTTCTGGTTATCATCATGCTGCCCGCCATTCATGTCGGCACGCTGGCGGGCGCGCCAGTGCGTGGCATTGTTTTTCCCGCAGGGGTCGCGGTTGTCATTGGTGCCTTTATCTTCGGCATTGGTATGCAATTGGGTGGCGGTTGCGCTTCCGGCACGCTCTATACTGCGGGCGGCGGCAATACGCGCATGCTGCTGACACTGATCTTTTTCATTATCGGCGCCACCATCGCGGCTTATGATTCCGAAAGATGGGCCGATCTGCCGGCGCTTTCCGCGACAACCCTGCCGGAGCTGATTGGGCTTTGGCCCGCGCTGCTTGGCAGCTTGGCGATTTTTCTTTGCGTGGCGCTGGGTTCGCGCGTGATCGAACAGCGTCGCCATGGCCGTGTTGAGCCAATCTTCAGCGCACCATCGCCGGACGCATCACGGCGCTGGTCCTGGGCCATGGCCGCCATCATCCTCGCAGCGCTCAATATCATCACGCTTTGGGCAGCAGGGCGGCCTTGGGTGATCACGGCACCCTTCCCGCTCTGGGGGTCGCGCATCATTGCTGAATTCGGCTGGGATGAACCGGCCTTCTGGGCCTTTTGGGAAGACCCGACACGCACCGAAGCCTTTCTTCGCCCTGTGCTTGCGGAACGCAGCAGCGTGATGAATTTCGGCCTGATGCTCGGCGCGTTTTTCGCGGCTGCCATTGCGGCACGATTCAAGCCTGCGTGGCGCCTGCCATGGCGGCATGTGTGCGCCTCGGTCATAGGTGGTCTCTTGCTCGGTTATGGCGCGGTCATGGCCTCGGGCTGCAATATCAGCGCCTATGTCGCGGGGATCGCTTCCGGCAGCCTGCATGGCTGGCTTTGGATCCTGCCAGGCCTCGCCGGCAATTGGGTGGGGCTGCATCTGCGCCCGGTTTTTCGCCTGGATCGCTGAGAAAGATTTTCTAAAATTCAAAGCCTGCGTAGCAAGCCCTTTATCCCACTTAATGCCTTGATAGTACTAAAATATTTCGCTTGCGTCTGAAAAATACAGCCGCCATATCAAGCCCCAACGGGGCCTTGAACCGCCCCGGGATGGAGAAATTCTTGCTGCGCCCCCTCAGTCCACGGCGCGGCATGGAGGTGTTGATGATCGCTCGCAGAACCTGCCTCGCGCTTCTTGCGCTGCCCTTCGCCGCCACAGCGCGGGCGGATGATGCGCTCTCCACCGCCATGCGTGAAACCCTCGGCGACAAGCCCGTGACCGATGGCGGCATCTTGCTCCGCGTGCCTGCCCTTGCCGAAAATGGCGGCCAGGTGCCGCTCGGCATTGTGGTGGAAAGCCCGATGACGCAGCAGGACCACATCACCGCCATTCATGTCTTTGCCTCCCGCAATCCCACGCCAGGGGTGGCGACCTTCCGGCTGACACCCATGCTCGCCCGCGCTGAAGTGCAAACGCGCATTCGCCTGGCAGAAGATCAGCGCCTGATCGTTTTGGCGGAAACCAGCACCGGCCGCGTCCTGCGCACCAGCGCGGAATTGCGTGTTGGCGCGGGGGGGTGCCTGTCATGAGCGCTTTGCCAGCCCAGCCCCGCATTCGCATCCCCCGCAGCGCCCGCGCGGGTGAGGTGATTGAAATCCGCACCCTGATCGAACACCCGATGGAAACAGGGCTGCGCCATGAAGCGGGCCGCGCTTTGCCGCGCGATATGCTGACACGGCTGATGGTGCGGCTGAATGGTGAAACCCTCTTTGCTGCCGATTTCCAGAATGGCACCGCGACGAACCCCTATCACGTGTTTTTCGTGCGCCTGGAAAAGCCAAGCCATTTTGAATTCATCTGGACCGATGAGAAAGGCCGCCAAGCGCGCACTGAAGCGCGCGTTGCGGTCGCCTAACACAGCTTCACGAAACCGGCTCAGGCTTATCCGCATTGGGGAAGAAAAGCTGTTCCCCATTGATGCGGTAGGCAGCAATCGCAGCCTGTCCGGCGGCTGAAAGCAGCCAGTTAATAAAGCGCTGCCCATCCACCGCCTTCACATGTGGATGGCGCTGCGCATTCACCAG
>CAMCEP010000103.1 GCA_945873675.1 Asaia bogorensis | reverse complement strand
TCGGCATATTCCAATGCCGTCACGGCTTCTGTGTCCCAATGGCGCAGAATTTCAGCGACTGCGCGGGTGGCGTCAGTAGCGGGAAGGTGCAAGCCGGTAGCGCGGCGTGCTGCGGTCAGGATACGCGCAGCCGCTTCAAGGCGGGCGCGTTCCATCGGGCAGGAATCGGCCAGTTCCGAGAGAATACGCTCAAGCCCTTGGGCGGCAGCATTATAGGAAATGGTCATGAGAATCCCCTTTGAGAATCGCTTTGCGCAGCCCTCCCCGGTACGCATTTCGATTACATGGTAAGCAAAGGTGGCGATATCAAGGCTTGCGCTGCCTCAAATGGCCAAAATTTGACACGCTCATTCCGGCTCAATCCCCGCCGCCTTGATCTGGCGCGCCCAGGTTTCGATCTGGCTGCGGATGAAGGCGCCAAATTCCGCGGGGGTGGAGGTCACGCGCTCAATCCCGAAGGTCGCGAGCCGATCGGCGGTTTCCTGCCTTTCCCATACCTTGCGCTGCGCGGCATTCCAGGCCGTCACAATTTCAGGCGGCATGCGCGCGGGGCCAACGGCCCCCATCCAGGAAAGCAGCTCAAAGCCGGGCAGGCCGGCTTCGGCCAGCGTTGGCTCATTCGGCAAAAGCGGCGTGCGCGTGGCGGAGGTAATGCCAAGCGAACGCAGCTTGCCTTCCTGCAAAAACCCGCGCGAAGCCGCCACATCCACAATAATGCCCGTGACGCGCCCGGAAATCACATCCGTCATGGCCGGCGGGGTGGATCGATAGGGCACATGCTCCATCTGAATATTGCCGATGGAAGTCAGCATCGCGCCACCAACCACGCCGGTTGTATTGCCCGAAGCATAAGTCAGCTTGCCGGGCTGAGACCGCGCCAGGGCCAGGAATTCCTGCAGGCTGCGCGCCGGCACCTGGTCATTCACCGCAAGCACGAAGATGTAGGTCCCCATCCGCCCGATCGGCGTGAAATCATTGATCGCGTCATAGGTCGGCCGCTTCATCAGCGCGGGCGTCGCGCCATGCGGGCTATTCGTGGTGATCATCACCGTATGGCCATCGGGCGCGGCGCGCGCCGTGGCGACCGCGGCAATGGCGCCATTGGCGCCAGGGCGGTTATCCACCACCACCTGCGATCCCCATTCCTGTTCCAACAGGCTCGCCAACAGGCGCGAGACTGAATCGGTCCCGGACCCGGCGGCGAAGGGCACAATCAGCGTGACGGGCCGGGATGGCTTCCAGGCCGCTTGCGCGCTGGCGGCGAAAGGCAGGGCGGCGGAGGCAGCGATCACGGCGCGGCGGGATATCAGCATGGCGGGTTTCCTTTGTTGTTCGCGTCATAAGCGGCGGGGCGGGGCGCTGTCCATCGGTTTTGTGCCCCTCGGTTTTCCGCGGTTTCCGGCGCAGCATGACACCATGACACAGCGTGTTGTGATCCATTGGGGGCTATCATCTTTGCAAGGCTGGGGGGGTTATGGACTGAACCTCACTTTGGCCTGGGCCGGCGATGCCGGCGTGGAAGCGGCGACGGATTTTGAGTTAACCCGGCAGCCCATCACGTTGAATGCCGTGTTGCTTGCCGCACTCGGCAATGATTTGCAGCCACAGCCGATGCCGCGCTGTTTCCCAATCGCTGCGAAGGCGGCAGCAATCTGGTCGCGATGGAAGCCAGGGCCTGTGGTGTGCCTTTAATGCTTAGCGCCAATACCGGCCATCTTGATCTGCTCAAGGACGGCACGGCGCTGGCGCTGAAGGATCAACGCCCCATCCCTACCGCGCCAGGCTGGTGTGAGAGCAATATCGAGGAAATCCTCGCTGCGCTTGAAATTCTTTATACTGGTCGCACCCGCGCCGCTCAGATTGGCGCGGCAGGGGCGCAACTATTGTCAGGCTTAAGCTGGGCAAAAACAGCTGCCGAGATGAAGCGCATCATCAGCGCGGTTTGAATCACGCGGCTTCAATCGCAACGCCGATCCGAAACAATCCCGCCGCCGCTGCGTCTTCTTCTTCCGCAACACTTGGCACACCAAAAGCCGCGAGGGCCGCGCTATAGCGCAGCGTCAGTGCTGCCGCGCCAATGATATGCACGGGCGGCGCGACACCGGCTTCGAGTGCCGCTGCCACCTCATGCCCGATCAGCAGGCCAGAGAGATAGGAAGCCGCTTCCATTTGCGGCATGGCATCAAACAGCGACAGGCTGCGCAGCCCAAAAAGCTGATGCAGCAGGCCACCGCCCTGCCGCGCGCGATCCAACCCGCGCGCAAAGGCGCCCGGATGATGCGCCGCGCCGCGATGGAGGCTTCGCGCCAAAATCGTATGGGCGGAAAGCGCGGCGAAGACCTCGCCTGTCATGTGTGTGGAGAAGTCAAGGATTTGCCCGCCACGCACGCGCACCCATTTGGAATGGCTGCCGGGTAGGCAAAGCGTTGTTTCCTGTTCGGGCAGGCGGTCCAGGACGCCCAGGATTTGCGTTTCCTCACCACGCATCACTTCCGGCACGCCATCGGCATCACGCGCCTTCAAGCCCGGCACCAGGCGCACCCGTGTCGCCGGGAAAGGTACAGGCAGGGTTGCGCGGGCAATCTCGGTCACTGTTGCGGGGCAGGCCAAATAGGGCGCTTCCGCCCAGCCCTGCTTGCTGCCGGCCATGCCCGAAATCACCACCAGCTTTTCGCCGGCATCCAGCCAATCCTCGGCGATTTTGCGCAATTCGTCAGGAAAGCCGCCGGGCTTCACGGACAGAATGCCCGATTTACTTTCGCGCTTTTCCAGCACTGCCCCGGCCTGATCCAGCCGATAGGCGCGCAGAGATGTGGTGCCCCAATCCAGCCCGATCATGCCGGCTGCCCCCTTTCCATGGCGCAGTGATGCCGAAGAAAGCTTAACGGCCCGTCAGGACGCGCCGCAAGGCAGCGCAAAGATCAGCGTGCCGGCAGCAGCCCGATGATCTCCCGCGCCTGCTTCATGATGGGTTCGGAAACGGCATGGGCGCGCGCGGCGCCCAGATGCAGCGCGGCATCAAGCGCGCCAGGGTCAGTCAGCAAGCGGCGCATCTCAGCGGCGATGGGGGAAAGATGCGCCACTAGCGCTTCCGTCAGCGTGCCCTTGAAGGCGCCAAAGCCCTGGCCGGCATGTTCACGCAACACGTTTTCCGGCAGCGTACCGGTGATGGCCGCCAGGATGCCCACCAGGTTGCGCGCTTCCGGCCTGCCTTCCAGCCCGGCCATATGGTCCGGGATCGGTTCCGCATCCGTCTTGGCGCGGCGGATTTTCAGCGCGATGGCATCCGCATCATCGGTCAGGTTGATGCGCGACTGATCCGATGGATCGGATTTCGACATTTTCTTGGTGCCATCACGCAGCGACATGACGCGCGCCGCAACGCCCTGGATCAGCGGTTCGATATTCGGGAAGAAATTAACGCCGTAATCATGGTTGAATTTCTGCGCGATATCATTGGCCAATTCCAGATGCTGCTTCTGATCATCACCCACCGGCACTTTGGTTGCGTGATAGGCCAGAATATCAGCGGCCATGAGGTTCGGGTAAACATAAAGCCCGGCGGAAGCCGCTTCCCGATCGCCCCCCGCCTTATCCTTGAATTGCGTCATGCGATTGAGCCAGCCGATGCGCGCGACACAATTGAAAATCCACCCCAATTCGGCATGCGCCGGCACATGGGATTGCACGAACAAGGTGCAGCGCTTCGGATCAAGCCCGCAGGCGATCACCGCCGCAGCCATTTCGCGGGTCTGGCGCGAAAGTTCCTTGGGGTCTTGCCAAACCGTAATGGCGTGCAAATCCACAATGCAGAAAATGCTTTCATGCGCATCCTGCATCGGCACCCAATTGCGGATGGCGCCCAGGTAATTGCCAAGGGTCGGAACGCCGGAAGGCTGAATGCCGGAAAAGACGCGCGTCATTGTCTCAAACACCTGAAAGGAAGCGGTTTCGTGTGATCCCGCGCCGGGCCCGGCGCGTCAAGCGGCAGATGCGTGAACAGCTTTCACCCGCGCGCGCCAAAGATGGCGCTGCCCACGCGCACATGGGTCGCCCCTTCGGCAATGGCGGCTTCAAAATCCCCGCTCATGCCCATGGAAAGGATCGGCAGCCCGTGCTTCGCGGCCAGATTGGCGAGGAAGGCGAAATGTGGGCGCGGGTCGCCTTCCACGGGGGGGATACACATCAAGCCCGTGACCGGCAGGCCGAAATCATCCCGCGCGGCGCGGATGAAGGCATCAGCTTCCGCGCGCGGGCAGCCGGCCTTCTGCGCCTCATCCCCTGTATTCACCTGCACCAGCAGATCAGGCCGGCGGCCTTCCTTCGCCATGGCTTCCGCAATGGCCTGGGCCAGTTTCACCCGGTCCAGCGTTTCGATCACATCCGCGATCTTCACCGCATCCCGTGCCTTATTCGTCTGCAAGCCGCCGATGATATGAAGCTGAAGCCCTGGATGGGCCGGGCGCAGGCCGGGAAATTTCTGCGCCGCTTCCTGGACCCGGTTTTCGCCAAACACCATCTGCCCAGCCGCGAGGGCGGCTTCCACGGCTTCCACCGGGTTGGTCTTGGAAACCGCCACCAGCGTCACGGCATTTGCCGGACGATTGGCGCGGGCGCAGGCTTCGCTGATTCGCGCCCGAATGCGGGAGAGGTTGTCGGCAATGGCAGGGGCATTGGTCATGGCAAAGCCAAATGGCAGGGAATCGGGCAGGATTCCAGGGGTGCGCCCCAGCTGGGGCCGATTCGCCCGCCCAGCGCCCGGCGGCCTGCCCCGGCTTTGGCTGTTCAGCGACCCTGTCCGCCTGCCGGACCCGCGCCTGGCCATGGCTGCGCTGCCGCGCGGCGCCGGGGTGGTAGCGCGTGGGCTGGCGCCGGGGTTGCTTCGGCCTGTAGCGCGGCTTGCCCGGCAGCGCGGGCTTAGGCTCCTGGTGGCGGGGGATGGGCGGGCAGCGCTGGCGCTGGGCGCTGGGGTCCATCTGCCGGATCGGCGGGAAAGCGGGGCTTTGCTGCCCTTATTGATCGCCCGCCGCGCCGCGCCAGGGCGTGTTTTCATGAGCATGGCAGCCCATGGCGGGCAGCGTGGCGCGGCGCGGGCCAGGCGGCTTGGCGTGGATTTCCTTTTCCTTTCGCCGCTATTTCCAACCCAGAGCCACCCTGGGGCGCCGGCGCTCGGCGTTCTGCGTTGGGCGGCCCTGGCGCGCTTGCTGCCCGCGCCCTGTATGGCCTTGGGGGGCATTGCACCGGTGCGGTTGCGCGCCATACCGCGCCGCGCGGCGGGGATCGCGGCCATTGGCGGGCTGGCGCCCCCTGTTGCAAGCTTGCCACAGTGATGTGGCCAAGTCGCGTCAGCAGCGTCTCAGAGGTTGCGGCCCGCCCGCTGAAATGATCATAGTCTGACTAAGGTCTGGTGGCTTTGGCGCCCGCATTGGGTGTTCAGGGTCACCTTCCTGCCGGGGGCAGGGGCCGAGGAACACTGCCGGATTTCCCGGCGATGAGGAGGACTTCAATGCGTAAAATTCTTCTGGGGACAACGGCTGTTGTTGGTCTCGCGCTCGTCGCGCAGGCTGCCAACGCCCAGCAAGCCCGTCCGGCCGCTCGCCCGGCGCCGGCCGCTGCTCCTGCCGCGCCGCCCGCGCTGCCCGCCACTTCCGTGGCGCCCACCGGCACCGCTGCCGCCATCTTCCAGACCCCGGTCGGCCTGACCGGCGCCGGTCCGCATGGCAATGACGGCGTGCCGAACGTGCCCGAGACGCCGACGACCAGCGGCCTGGTCGTGCGGTTGGGTGGCTATTTTGAGTTCACCTACGGCAACGTGCAGGATCAAGCTGATAGTGGCGTCGCTCGGAATACTGCGGCCGCGCTGAACTCTACCACTGGCAATTATTCGGGGACCGCGAGCACCAACTTGAGGGGCCGTCAGCGTAGCGACTTCCGGAATGACGCCGAATTGAACGTGTATGTTGACGGTCGTGCTGCGAACGGCATGCGCTACGGTGCCATGTTCGAAATGCAGATGGACAATATGGTCAGCAACGCTGGCGATGGCACAGGCGTCAGCTTCGATGAACTCTACGGGTTCGTGAAGGGTACCTGGGGTGAAATCCGCTTCGGCCAGGAAGACAGCGCAGCGTCACTGCTGCAAGTTCGCCGCCCTGCAAGCCAGGGCCTTGGCGAATCGGGCGATTGGGATGAATTCCTGCCGTCCTCTAATTATGTTGGCGCCGGTGTGGGCGACGGCAATGACGCAACCAAGATCATCTATCTCTCTCCGCAGATGATGGGTTTTGATTTAGGTGTGTCTTACGCCGCCAACCGTGGCGAAGGTGAGCGCGCGGACAATGCTACCAGCAGCACCGCGTACCAGCGTGATTACACTGGCCTGACCAATGAAATCTCCGCGGCGCTGCGTTATCGCGGCACTTTCGGTAGCGTTGGCGTGCAGGCGTCGTTGGTAGGCCAGTTTGCCGACCCAGCCCAGCAGTCGGCCACCGGCGCGTCGGTGGTGGCGAAGGACCAGAATATCACCACCTACTCCGCCGGTCTCTTGCTGCGCGCGTATGGCTTTGCGGTTGGTGGCGATTACACCTGGGGTAACTACCGTACGACCCCGGCCAATGGTTCGATCGCCCAAGGTATTGATGGCAGCTCGCAATATGCTCTCGGTATTACCTACACGATCGGTGCTTTGACCATTGGCGGTGTTTACTCCGTGGCTGAGCAGGATAATGGCGGCTCGGTTGATGACCGCACGCAGACCTATATGGGTGTGGGCGCTGCCTACGTTCTTGCCCCGGGTATGACCCTGTTTGGCAGCTACAACCAAGTCAAGGACGAGAATGTCCCGACTTTGGCGCCGACAAGCGCTGGTGCGACGAAGACCAACTATGGTACCGCTGCTAACCCGGACTACACCCGTGACATCACGGTGCTCGTCGCCGGCGTGCGCATCGCCTTCTGATCTTCGGATCATTCGGCAAAAAGGCGGCAGGGGAAACCCTGCCGCTTTTTTTGTGCCCCAGGCCACGCCCTTCTGGCTTGGCTGATTGGCGCTAAGCGCATGGTCATGGCTATGATGGCGCTGACTGACGGAGGATACCCTATGCTGCAACACCCGCCCGCCGAACCCGGCATGCGCGAAGAAGACATTGATACCCCCGCGCTGGTGATTGACCTGGATGCTTTTGAACATAACCTTGACACCATGGCAGCGCTGCTGGCGCCAACTGGCGCCAAGCTGCGGGCGCACGCCAAAACCCATAAATCCAGCGTCATCGCCAAGCTGCAAATGGCGCGCGGCGCGGTTGGGCAATGCGTGCAGAAAGTGGCCGAAGCCGAAGCACTCGCCTGGGGCGGTATTCCCGATATTTTGGTCACCAACCAGGTGGTCAGCCCGCGCAAATTGGCGCGGCTTGCGGCCCTTGCGCGCATCGCGGAAGTGGCGGTGTGCGTGGATGACGCGGCGCAGATTGCGCTGATTGAAGCGGCGGCCGAGGCCGCTGGCGTGCGCCTGCCGGTGCTGGTGGAAATTGATGTCGGCATGGCGCGCGGCGGGGTGGAGCACGGCCCGCCGGCGGTGGCACTCGCGGAACGCATCGCTGCCAGCCGGCATCTGCGCTTTGGCGGCTTGCAAGCCTATCATGGTTCAGCGCAGCACAAGCGCGCACCGGAAGAACGCGCGGCCGCAATTGGGGAAGCTGTGGCGCGTTCCAGGCGCACCGTGGAACAGCTGCGCCAGCGCGGGCTGGAATGCCCGATTGTCGGCGGTGCTGGCACCGGCACCTTCCGGCATGAAGCGGCGAGCGGCGTCTATACCGAAATCCAGGCGGGGTCTTATTGCTTCATGGATGCGGATTACGCGGCGAATGCGGATGCGCCGCCCTTCCGGCAATCTCTTTTCGTGCTGTCCCAAGTCATGAGCACGGCGGGGCCAGGCATTGCCGTGCTGGATTGCGGGCATAAGGGCGTTTCGGTTGATTCTGGCATGCCGCAGGTCTGGCAACGCCCGGGGCTGCGTTACGCGGGCGCGTCTGATGAACACGGCAAGATCGTGATTGAAGATGGCAGCGCGCCGAAGCTGGGCGAAAAGCTGCGCCTGGTGCCGGGCCACTGCGACCCAACAGTTGATCGCTATGATTGGTATGTCGGCGTGCGCAAGGGGCGCGTGGAATGCTTGTGGCCGGTCTCCGCGCGCGGTGGGATGGCTTGAACCGCGCGCGGGTTGCCAATCAAACGTCCAGATTGGCAACCTTCAAGGCATTGCCAACAATAAAGTCGCGACGCGGTTCCACCAGATCGCCCATCAGGGTGGAGAAGACCTGTTCCGCATCCTCCACATCCTCAACCCGCACGCGGAGCAGCGTGCGGATCGCGGGATCGAGTGTGGTCTTCCAAAGCTGATCGGGGTTCATCTCACCCAGCCCCTTGAAGCGCTGGAAGGAAAGCCCCTTGCGGCCCTGCGCGATCAGTTTTTCAAACAGCGCAAGCGGCCCGACAACCTGGGATTCCGCCCCATCCAGCGACAGCACTGCGCCACCCAGGAAATCTGCCGCCAACCTGTCACGCCGTTCATCCAGCCAGCGCGCTTCCGCACTGCGGAGCGCCGTGCCGTCCAGCACATGGCGTTCACCCACACCGCGCACTGTGCGCGCGAGTGTCAGACCGTTATCGCCCGCGCTCGCCACCCAGCCACGTTCAGAAGCCGGCGCCAGCACATCCAACCGCGCGGCCAAAGCCTGTGCTGCCGCCAAGGCACGATCGCTTTCCATGGTCAAAGCACCGGTAATCGCCGCCTGTTCGATGATATCCGCCGGCACCGCACCCGCCAGGCGGCGAATGCGCGCGGTGGCCTGCCGGTGGAAATCAAGCTCCGCCTGGAAGGCATCG
>CAMCEP010000102.1 GCA_945873675.1 Asaia bogorensis | reverse complement strand
ATTTTCGGGGATGATATCGGCTGGTCCAATATCTCGGCCTACAACATGGGCATGATGGGCTATCGCACGCCCAATATTGACCGCATCGCTAAAGAAGGCGCGATCTTCACCGATGCTTATGGCGAAAATTCCTGCACCGCCGGCCGTTCGGCCTTCATCACTGGCCAAAGCCCCTTGCGCACAGGTCTTTCCAAAGTGGGTCTGCCTGGCGCGCCGGAAGGCATGCGCGCGGAAGACCCGACCATTGCCGTGCTGCTGAAGGCGATGGGCTACGCCACCGGGCAATTCGGCAAGAACCATCTGGGCGATCGTGATGAGCATTTGCCCACCATGCATGGCTTCGATGAATTCTTCGGTTCACTTTATCATTTGAACGCGGAAGATGAACCGGAAAACCCGGATTACCCGCGCAATCCTGAATTCCGCCAGCGCTTCGCGCCGCGTGGCGTTTTGAAGACCTGGGCCAATGCGGATGGCACGCAGCGGATCGAAAATACTGGTCCGCTGACCATGAAGCGCATGGAAACAGTGGATGAGGAATTCCTGGCCGCGTCACTGGATTTCATTGATCGCCAGCACCGCGCTGGCAAGCCATTCTTTACCTGGTTCAATTCAACGCGGATGCATATCTGGACGCGGTTGAAGGCGGAAAGCCAGGGCAAGACTGGGCTTGGCGTTTATCCTGATGGCATGGTGGAACATGATGGCCATGTCGGCCAATTGCTGAAGAAGCTTGATGATCTTGGCATTACGCAGAACACCATCGTGATCTACAGCACCGATAATGGTGCGGAAGTGATGACTTGGCCGGATGGTGGCGCCACACCTTTCCGTGGTGAAAAGGCCACCGCCTGGGAAGGCGGCTTCCGCGTGCCCAGCATGATCCGCTGGCCCGGCCGCATTCAGCCCGGCCAGGTGCTGAACGATATCTTCTCTCATCAGGATTGGTTGCCGACCTTGCTGGCTGCCGCCGGAGAGCCGCAAATCAAGGAGAAATTGCTGGCGGGCCATCGGGCGGGAAGGCGCGATTATAAGGTGCATCTGGATGGCTATAACCAATTGCCATTGCTGACCGGCGCCGGCCCCGGCGCGCGGCGGGAAATGTTCTACTTTACCGATGATGGTGATTTAGCAGCTCTCCGCTACGATCAATGGAAGCTGCATTTCATGATCCAGGAACATCATGGGCTTGAAGTATGGGAACGGAGCTTCACGCCGCTCCGCTTGCCCATGTTGTTCAATCTGCGCTCAGACCCCTTCGAAAGGGCGACAGAGTCCATGAATTATGGTCGCTGGCGCATAGAACGCGCCTATGCGCTGGTACCGGCGCAGGTCTATGTCGGGCGCTTCCTGGAAAGCTTCAAGGATTTCCCGCCGCGGCAACGGCCCGGCAGTTTCAGCCTGGGCGATGCCATGCAGCGGTTGCGGCGCGGTTCGGCGAATTAAGCTGCCGCGAAATACCGCGCCATGGGTTTTTCATGGCGCGGTGCATCCACGTGAATTGGCAGGAAAAGACTGGAGGTTGATAAAATGATTCAGCGCTTCCGGAAGACATTGCCTTGCGGGCATCACAAAGCGACATCTGCGCGCCTTTTGTCCGCGCTACTTTGGCTGCTGATTTCAGCCCTTATCCTGCCAGCGCAGGCACAGACTGTGCCGCGTGCGGAGCCTGGGTGGCAATTCTCTGTCTCGCCTTATGCCTGGGTGCCTTCCATTGATGGCACGCTGCGCTATCAGTTGCCGGGGCAATCGGGGTCAGGTTCCGCTGATGTCAGCAAGGATGGTTCCGGCCTATTGGAAGCGCTCAATTTCGCGGCAATGATCGCCGCCGAAGCGCGCTATCAGCGTTATTCTGTAATGACAGATTTCATCTACCTGGATCTTGGCTCTTCTGGCAGCAAAGTCCGCGATGTGAACTTCGGTGGTGGTGGCAATACTGACGTTGGGGCCAATCTCGATCGCGGCACAGAATCTTCCTTGAATGGCAGCCTATGGTCCCTGATGGGTGGCTATACCGTGACGCAAGGGGATTGGGGCCATGCGGATATCGTTGGCGGTTTCCGGCTGTTTTCGCTGAATTCGGAAACCAATATTCGCCTTGCCGGCGATGTGACTGCGCCGGGCGGTTCCGCCAGCCTGAGCCGCAATGCGCAGCTGAGTGAAAGTGCCACCTTGTTCGATGGCGTCATCGGTATGCGTGGGCGCCTTGTGATCGGCAAAGGGTTTTACGCGCCCTATGCTTTTGATATCGGCACGGGCAGTTCAACGCTCACTTGGCAGGCTTCGGCCGGGCTTGGATATCAATTCAGCTGGGGCGGTGTTGCGCTTGGGTATCGGCATCTTTCCTATGAGCAAGGCAGCAAGAATTTAGTGCAGGATATGTCCTTCAGCGGCGCGTTCCTGGCCTTGAATTTCACCTTTTGATCTGGCGATGCGTCACGCGCGGGGGAGAATGGGATGAATACATCAATACCGCATCTTAGCCGCCGCACATTCGGCCTGATGATAGCCGCTTTGCCAGCAGCGGCAATCGCGCAAGGCCCTGATCCTTTGCCTTCCTGGCGCGATGGGCCGCGCAAGCGCGCGCTGCTTGATTTTGTTGCTTCCGTCACGCGTGAAGGTAGTGCGGGATATGTCCCGCCTGCCGAACGTATCGCGGTGTTTGACAATGACGGCGCGCTCTGGGTGGAACAGCCGGCCTATCCGCAGCTTATCTTCATCCTGGATCGCATTCGTACTCTGGCGCCGCAAAACCCCGCCTGGCAGCAGGATGCGGTGCTGCGCGCGGCCATTGCGGGCGATATGCATGGCGCCATGGCGGGCGGTAATGAAGGGCTGATGCGGCTCGCTGGCGCTGCCATGGCTGGCAATTCACCCGAGGAATTCCAGCGCATCGCCGCTGATTGGCTGAAGACCGCGCGGCACCCGAAGTGGAACCGCCCCTATACTGCGCTGGTCTATCAGCCGATGCTGGAAGTGCTGCACTTTCTGCGCGCATCGGGCTTCACGAATTTCATCGTCTCGGGCGGTGGCGTTGAATTTGTGCGCGCCTTTTCTGAGGAAACCTACGGCATTCCACCGCAGCATGTAGTGGGGTCAAGCTTTGCGCTGAAGGTCACTGAAGATGCCGGGCGACTGGCCCTGTTGCGTGAACCCCACGTGGATTTCATTGATGATGGGCCCGGCAAGCCGATTGGCATTGCACGCCATATCGGCCGGCGCCCGATTGCGGCCTTTGGCAATTCGGATGGTGATTTTGAAATGCTGCGCTACACGACGGAAGGCGCGGGGCAGCGCTTCGGCATGATCATTCGCCATGATGATGCGGAGCGTGAATTCGCCTATGACCGCGAAAGCCATATTGGGCGCCTAGCGCGCGCGCTCGATGCTGCGCCGGCGCGTGGTTGGCAGGTGGTATCCATGCGGGAAGATTGGGCGCAGGTTTTTCCGTGAAAGGTCCAACCCTCAAAACCGCCTAAGCAGCCGATCAATATAGTCCAACTCCACCGGCGCGCGTTCACGTTCCGCGCCGCGGCGGCGGAGTTCCTGCTGCAATTGATGCGACCGCAGGCGTTCCGCTTCCCCCGGCACCAAAGTATCGCCGGCATTATCCTGGGCTGATCCGCCGGTTTCGCGCCTTTCGCGCCCCAAAGGATCGCGGCCTTCGCCAAGCTGATTTTCCTGACCCTGGCCTTCGCTGCCTTGCTGGCCGCCGGCCATTTCCTCGCCCTCTCCCTCTCCTTCGCCTTCACCTTCGCCAGGTTGCGGCGGGCCGAATTGGCGCTGCATGCGTTGCGACATTTGCCGCCCGCCTTCCGTCAAAGCACGGATTGCCTGTTGCTGCGCACCGCGCGGGTCGCGCCCTTCGGCAAGCGCTTCCGCCGCATCACGCATGGCGCGATCCGCCTCGCCCAAGGGGGCTGGCACATCCCCAGTCAATTCGCCCACTTGCTGCATCAATTCACCAAGCGCACGCCGTAGCGCGCGTTGCGTGCGCGCATCACGTGCGGCTTCTTCACGCGCTTCGGGCGTTTGCGGCCGGGGCGGCGGTGGGCGGCGCGCATCATTGCGCGTATTTTCCTGCTCCCCACTGCGGCGATGCGCGCGATCGAGCATTTCAGCCTCGCGCCGCACCATGTCCTGAAGCGCGCCCATCTGCTGCTGGCCGCGCTGGCGTTGTTGGCGTTGGCGATCCTCGGCCCGGCTGGTGCGGCCTTCTTCCAGGGCCTGCAGCATTTCCTCAAGCTCGGCCATTTCGCGTTCGGCATCCTCCTGCCGGCCATCACGCGTGGCGTCTTCCAGGCGGCGGGTGCGGCGTTCCAATTCCCGGCGATCGAAAACGCGCTGCTGAGGGTCGTAGGCCAGCGCTTCATTGTTTTCGCGCTGCATACGCTCAGCGAGGGCTTCCAGGTGGCGGCGAATGGCTTCGCGCAATTCCTGAATGCGGCGCTGCAACTCGGCGCGTTGTTCGGCGCGTTCTTCTGGGCTGCGTTCAGAATTGGCCTCGGCGTTCTCGCGGCGCGCTTCTTCCAGGGCTTCGCGCAGGGCTTCACGCGCCTGGGCCAAAGCGCGGGCGCTGCGATCCGTGCGGCCTTCTTCTAGAGCCACCGCGATATCCCAAAGGATTTGCTGCACTTCCGGCCCGGCTTCATCACGCTTATCGCGCATGAGCCGATGCCGGGCAGAACGCAGCGTCAGGAACATGCCCGTGTCATGTTCGAAGGCTTCGGGCGCATTGGTGATGCGGTCCAATTCGCGCCTTGCAGGCTCTCGTGCACCAGGGTCGAGTGACAAAGCGCGTCGAAGTGCGATCAATTGCTGCGCGACGGGGTGCGAAAAGCGCCGTTCCGGCAGTACCAGAAATGCGCCTTCGGATTTGCCTTCCTGTTCTGCGCCATCACGCGCGAAAAGCCGCGCTTCCACTTCCAGCCCGGCCCAAGGATGCGCCGAAAAATCATGCTGCGCCGCCCCCTGTGCCTGACGCGGCGCACCGCCGGGCAAAGGCATATCCTGCGTCACCGGCGGGGCAGATGGCCTTTGCTTCAGCCGCAATTCCACACGGAGCGCGACCAAACCCCAATCATCCTCAGCCTTCCAAGGCAGACGCAGCCCAAGCCCGCGGCCCGCGCGCGCCGGTGAGGGGTCCCAGGTGACCACCGGCGGTGCATCGGGGGTAATCGTCAGCGCCCATTGCGCCACATCGCGCCCATCGCGCTTCAGCACCAAGGCGCCGCCTTCGGTCAAAGGCAGTTCCAGGGCATGGCTTTGCGCATCCATACGCGCAAAGGCATGGGCAATGCCGCCCAGGCGCAATTCCGGCAGGCTGGCGCTGCCTGAGAATACCATATGCAGCCGGCTGCCCGCCGGCACTGCCACCGCACCGCCTGCGGCGTTCAGGAATTGCGGCGGCGCGCCGGTATAGGCCGGCGGCGTCACCCAGGCTTCAAACCGCGCCGCCAAGGCGGCTGGCGCGGAAGCTGGTTCGGCGAAGGGGGGCACAAGGGCAGCGAGCAGCCGTTCCGGCGCTTCCCGCCCAGCCATGCCAAGACCTGCCACCAAAGCGACCAGCACGGCGGCGCGCAGGGCCCGAGGGTCCCGCGCCGCAAGGCCCGGTGAGGGGCGCGCCACGCGAAGCTGCCCAAGCTCTGCCACCGCGCGGTCCCGATGCGCCTGCCACAGCGCCTGCGCCATTGGGTCATCCCCCGCGGGGCGATCCGCCAATACGGCAAGCGGGCGATGCGCCAGGCCTGAATCGCGTTCCAAGCGTCGCGCTGCGGCATCTTGCGCGGGCGTGCGCAGCCCCTGCGCGGCACGAAAGCCAAGATAGCCAAGTACCGCGGCAAAACCGATCAGGATCAGTAGATGCAAAGCGGGCGGCAGCGTGGGCAGCAGCCCGCTAAAGGCCAGGGCCAAAAAGGCGCCGATCACGCCAAGCGGCGGCCAAAGCGCCCGCCACGCCCCTTCCCACCACAGCGCAAGCCGAGAAAGCCCAAGCTTCAAGCCCAAGGCCGCAAGGCCCCGGTCTTCAGGCGGCGCTTTCCCCGGCGCTTGGCTCATTCCAGCAGCCACTCCGGCACACGTTGGCCGGAATGCAGTGCCTCATAGGATTGGCGGTCCCGCACCACGGCAAAGCGCGCGCCATCCACCAGCACCTCGGCCGCCAAGGGGCGCGCGTTATAGGTGGAAGACATGGTGGCGCCGTAGGCCCCGGTATCAAGCAAGGCGACCAAGGCGCCAGGCGGCAAATCCGGCAAAGCGCGGTCACGCGTGAAGCAATCGCTGCTTTCGCAGACGGGGCCAACCACATCCGCCGGCGCGAGTGGCGCGACCAAAGCGGCGGGCGAGACCGGCAGAATGCCATGCCAGGAATCATACATGGCCGGGCGCAGCAGATCATTCATCGCCGCATCCAGCACCACGAAGCGCCGTGCCGCGCCCTGCTTTTGCAGGATCACGCGAGACAGCAACACCCCCGCCGGCCCGGCAATCCAGCGCCCCGGTTCCAGCATCACCGGCAGGCCCAGCGCGCCGAGTTCTGCCTTGATCGCCCCAGCTAGGGCCGCCGGTGCGGGGGCTATTTCATCGCGATAGGCAATGCCAAGCCCGCCGCCGCAATCCACACGCTCAATCGGCAAGCCTTGCGCGCGAATGGCATGCAACAATTCCGCCAAGCGCGCATAGGCCGCGCGATAGGCGCCCATGCCGATGGTGATCTGGCTGCCGATATGCGTTGCGATGCCGATCGGACGAATGCCGGGCAGCTTTGCCATGCGCGCGTAAAGCGCCAGCGCGTCATCATAAGCCACACCAAATTTATTCTCGCTGAGGCCCGTGGTGATCTTGGCGTGGGTTTTCGCATCCACATCCGGATTGACGCGAATGGCAACCGGTGCCGTGCGCCCCATGCCGGCGGCGATCGCGGAAATCATATCGATTTCCTCAACGCTTTCGGCATTGATCTGCATGATGCCTTCAGCGAGCGCCAGGCGGATTTCGCGTTCGGATTTACCGACACCGGAAAAGACAATAGCGCTGGCGGGAATGCCGGCGGCACGTGCGCCACGCAATTCGCCTTCACTCACCACATCAGCGCCAAGCCCCTCGCGGCCCAGCAGCGATTGCACTGCCAGATTGGCATTGGCCTTGGTGGCGAAATGCACGGTGGCCGTCAGCCCCGCATCCGCCAAGGCAGCGCGGAGCGCGCTGGCACGGCGGCGCAAGGTGCCGGCGGAATAGACCCAAGTTGGCGTGCCCACCACTTCGGCGATGCGCTTAAGCGGCACATCTTCCATCACCAGCCCATCATGGGCATGGCGTGTGAGTTGCGGGCGCTGTGCCAGTAATTCGGCGAAGGACGGGTCATTGCCCGGATCAAGGGCAGGTGCGGGGGCGGCCATTCCCCTATTGTCGTGATGCGCGCGGATTATCGCAAGCGGGAAAGCGCCCGATCAGCGATTTGGGTATTGCCGAGGGTGGGTGACTTCCTCGGCCGGGCCAGGCGGACGGATTGGCCCCATGCGGCCGCAAGCCGAGGCCAGGAAGGCCACCGCCAGCAGCAGCAATAGGGACCGCGCGCCAAACCTCATGCCAGCTTGGCCTTCCATTCGGCGGCCATGGCGGTGACATTGGCCGGTGCCGTGCCGCCATAGGAAGTGCGTGACCGGACGGAGGCTTGAACCGTCAGCACATCAAACACGCCCTGGGTGATGCGCGGTTCCACCGCCTGCATTTCCGCAAGCGTCAGGCCGGAAAGATCAACGCTGCGTGCTTCCGCGCGGGCGACCAGCGTGCCAGTGACGTGATGCGCATCACGGAAGGGCATTTTCAGGCTACGCACCAGCCAATCCGCCAAATCGGTCGCGGTGGAAAACCCTGCCCCGGCAGCGGCGGCCAGGCGTTCCGTCTGCGGCTTCATATCCCGTACCATGCCGGCAGTGGCGGCGAGCGACAGGGTCAGGGTTTCGGCGGCATCGAAAATGCCTTCCTTGTCTTCCTGCATATCCTTGAAATAGGTGAGCGCCAGGCCCTTCATCACCGTCAGCATGCCCATCAGCGCGCCGATCACACGGCCCGTCTTACCGCGCACAAGTTCCGCCGCATCCGGGTTGTGCTTTTGCGGCATGATGGAACTGCCCGTGGTGAAGGCATCCGACAATTTCACAAAGCCGAAATAAGGATTGGTCCAGATCACGATTTCTTCCGCGAGGCGGGACAAATGCGTGTTGCACATGGCGCAGCAGAACAGGAATTCGGCGGCGAAATCGCGCGACGCCACGGCATCCAGGCTATTCCTCATGGGCCGATCAAAGCCCAAAGCCTTGGCGGTCATGTGCCGGTCAATCGCGAAGCCCGTGCCGGCCAAAGCCGCCGCACCAAGCGGGCTTTCATTCAACCGCGCCCGGCAATCCGCAAGGCGTGAGAGATCACGCGAAAGCATTTCAACATAGGCCAGCATGTGATGGCCGAAAGTCACAGGCTGCGCGGGCTGCAAATGGGTGAAGCCAGGCATGACGCTGCCAGCATGTTCTTCGGCGCGCGCGACCAAGGCGCGCATCACATCCGTGATCTGCCCGGAAAGCCCATCAATCGCATCACGCACCCAAAGCCGGACATCCAAAGCCACCTGGTCATTGCGCGAACGCCCGGTATGCAAGCGCTTGCCGGCTTCCCCGATGGTTTCAGTGAGGCGCGCTTCGATATTCATGTGAATATCTTCAAGCGCGTCATCAAAGGGGAAATCGCCTGCTTCGATGCGGGTGGCGATTTTTGCGAGGCCCCCGCGGATTGCGGCCTCGTCTTCTGCGCTGATGATCCCTACATGCTTGAGCATGGCGGCGTGGGCTAGGCTGCCTTGGATATCCTGGCGCCACATCTTACGATCAAATCCGATCGAGGCATTGATGGCGGCCATGATGGCCGAGGGGCCTTCGGCGAA
>CAMCEP010000101.1 GCA_945873675.1 Asaia bogorensis | reverse complement strand
CGGAAGACCATCACCATGGTGGGCGATGGTGGCTTCGCGCTCGGCATGAATGAACTTTGGGCCGCGACGCAGGAAAAGGCCGAATTGGTCACCATGGTCATGAATGATCGTGGCTACGGCGTGATCCGTCACATCCAGGACGCTTTGGCGGATGGGCGTTTGTTTGGCGATGATATTTTGAACCCGAATCTTGAGGGTCTCGCTGCCCTTGCAGGCATGCCCTTCTTCCGCATCAGCAAAGCAGAGGAAGTGACGGAGGTGCTGAAAAAGGCCCTCGCGGTGTCCGGCCCTGCCTTGGTTGAGGTTGATATGATCGCGATCGGTCCATTCCCGCCCTACGCGCCCTTCAACACCATGGGCAAGCATGCGGAACGCGCGGCGCGTTGATGGCAATGAAGCAGCCGCAGATCATTTCGCATCGGGGTGGCGCCTATCTCTGGCCAGAAAATAGCCTTCTCGCCTTCCGCCAGAGCCTCGCCTTGCCGGTGGAGGTTCTGGAATGCGATGTGCATCCTTCGGCTGATGGCGTGCCCATGGTGCATCATGATGCCACGCTGGAACGCATGACAGATCTGGCCGGGCCTTTGGTGGCGCGTAACGCCGCTGAACTTGGCGCGGCACGGTTTCGCGGCGCGCCGGATGAGGGCATTCCAACACTCGCCGCACTCGCGCGTTTAGTGGCACCAAGCGATAAGCTGCTGCGCGTGGAGGTAAAGGGCGACCGCGACTACAAACCCTATCCGGGCTTCTTGCCGCGCGCGCTTGGCGTGTTGGAAGCGGAAGGCATGCTGACGCGCAGCATCATCATCGCCTTTCATGGTGGCACGGTAGCGGCAGCAGCGCAGGAAAAGCGGCTGGCAGGTGCTGTCTGGCTGTTGAATAGCCCCATTCTGGCAAGCCTGGGGCCGGATGCCTGCATGGCCGCAGCGCGCGCGCTTGGTGTGACAGGCTGCGAATGCTCCATGGGCGATGTGACACCCGCCTTTATCGCGGCGGCACGCAAGGCCGGGCTTACCACCGGTGTCTGGGCGGCCAATCACCGCGCGGAGATTGAAAAGGCGCTCGATCTTGGCATGGATGCCTTCGCGACCGATGATCCGCCGCTGGCGATTGAACTCCGCAAGGCGCGCGGCTGATGCGCATTGCCGCGCTTGATTTTTTGGGGGTGAATGTCACACCCAAGACCAATTGGTGCTTTGTTGTGCTGCGCCTGGAAGATGGCCGCAGCGGCATCGGCGAAATCACGCTCTCAGACCACGAGGCTTTGCTGGCCGCAGAAGTTGCGCAGGTATCGGCAACGCTGAAGGGCCGGGATGCCAGCGCACGCAATCGCCTTGCGCGCCTGCTGCCACATGCGCCGGCGGGTCTTGTCGCGCATACGGTGATTTCTGGGCTGGAGCAGGCGCTTTGGGATGTGGCGGGGCAGGAAGCGGGGCGCCCCATTCATGCCATGCTGGGCGGCGCCTTGCGCGATGCTGTGCCGCTTTATGCCAATATCAATCGCGGTGCCGCGCCGCGCACTCCCGCAGGTTTTGCTGATGCCGCCAAACGCGCGGTCGCTGCTGGATTTCGCGCCGTGAAACTCGCCCCTTTTGAGCCCATGGTCTGGGAAGATGCCGCACACCCCGCGCAACGCGCCGCCTATGCGGAAGGTCTTGCGCGTATTGCCGCCGTTCGGGATGCGGTGGGGAATGCGATTGATGTCATGGTGGATGCGCATTGGCGCTTTTCGCCAGGCGGTGCGGCAGCGCTGATCCGCGATGTCGCGCCCTTCAATTTATTTTGGCTGGAATGCCCGGTATCCGAAGCCAATAACACCGCCATCGCGCGGCTGCGCCGCATGGCGAATGATCGCGGCATGCGCCTTGCGGGCGCTGAAACGCTTGCTGGGCTTGGCGCCTATCGCCGTATCATCGAAGCTGGTTGTTATGATGTGCTGATGCCGGACATCAAATATGCTGGCGGGCATGAGGAAATTCGCCGCATCGCCGCACTAGCCCATACCGCGGGTATTGAGATCGCGCCCCATAATCCAACGGGTCCGATCTGCCATGCGCATTCCGTGCATCTTTGCGCGACACTGCCCAATCTTTTGCCGCTGGAAGTGCAATTCGGCGAAACGGAGCGTTTCTTCACCATGATCACGGGCCATAATTTGCGCTTTCAGCAGGGTAGCGCCGGGTTGCCGCAAGCGCCCGGCCTTGGCGTGCAACTTGATGAAACCAGCGCGCGGCTTTCACCCTGGCAGCCCATGGCGCAGCCCTGGCTTGACCCGAGGCTCGGCTGATGCCGCTTTGGGTTGCCGCCACCGTCATCGCCGCGTTGTTTCAAACTTGGCGCACCGCCTTGCAGCAAAAGCTGCGAGGGCAGCTTTCCGTCAATGCCGCAGCCGTAGTGCGCTATCTTTACGGTGTGCCTGTCGGCATGGCGCTGGTCGGGCTTTATCTGCTGATTTTTGGTGGCACGCTATCCGCGCCGACACCGATGTTCTTTCTTTATGCAGCTCTCGGCGGGCTTGGGCAGATCATCGGCACCAATCTTTTGATCATGTCCTTCGCGCATCGCGGTTTTGCGGTTGGCACGGCTTACGCCAAGACGGAAGCGGTGCAGGCGGCCTTTCTTGCGCTTTTGCTGCTGGGTGAGAATTTCGCGCCGCTCGCCTGGGCGGGCATTGCGGTTTCGGTCGGCGGCACACTTTATCTTTCGCTTGCCGGGCGCGTTGGCTCACTTGGCGAAATGCTGCGCGCCACGGTGCAGCCCGCCGCCCTATGTGGCTTGGGTGCAGGTTTTGCCTTCGCGCTTTGTGCGCTCGCTATTCGTGCGGCGACGCAGGAATTGCAGGGGCCGGATGTGGTGCTGCGGGCGCTCGAAACCCTGGTGGTCATCAATGTCATGCAGACCATCATGCAGGGTGGTTGGCTGGTGCTGCGCGAACCCGCCAGTGTGCGCGCGGTTTTCTCCACCTGGCGGTCATCCGCGCAGGTTGGCGCGCTTTCGGCCTGTGGTTCTGCCTGCTGGTTTACGGGCTTCGCGCTGGCGCCCGTTGCCTTGGTGCGCGCCGTTGGTCAGGTGGAGATCCTGTTTACGCTGCTCTTCAGCAAGTTTTTCTTGAAAGAAAAAATGAAGCGCAGCGACATTATCGGTGCGCTTGCCGTTGTAGCCGGCGTGGTGCTGGTATTGATTGGGCGATAATTAAACTTTGAACATCGCCTGAATCGCCGCCTGATCCACCGCGGCAATGCGGGCGGGCTGCCATTGCGGCTTATGGTCCTTATCCACCAGCACCGCGCGCACGCCCTCACGAAAATCTGGATGGTCATTCACCACCACGCGCGTCAGTGCCAATTCCGTGGCAAGGCAGCTGGCCAGATCGCTCTTTGCACCACGGCTCAGTAATTCATGCGTCACAAACAGCGATGTTGGTGCGGCGTGATGCAGCACCCCAAGCTGTTCTCGCGCCCAATCCGTGCCTTCTGCTTCCAGCGCAGCAAGAATGGCAGGGATGGATCCCGCGCCGAAACAGCGATCAATCGCGGCACGATGCGGCGCGAAGCTTGCCTCAGGCGCTGGCCCGCAAAACTGCATGGCGGCGCCGATATCGCCCGCAATCAGCGCAGCACGCAAAGCCGGCAGCGCCTCACGCGTTGTGAAATGGGTGGCCAGCCCCGCATGCACCGCATCCGCGCCATTCAAGCGGGCGCCGGTCAGGGCCAGCCACATGCCAAGCGCGCCCGGCAGGCGCGGCAGCGCAAAGGAAGTGCCAACATCTGGGAATAGTGCAATCGCGGTCTCGGGCATCGCAAACATAGCGTGATTGGTGACGATACGGTGTGAGCCATGCACCGAAACGCCAATGCCACCCCCCATGCAAACGCCATCAATCAAGCTGACCCAGGGCTTGCCGAAATCCGCGATGCCGGCATTCACGGCATATTCTTCCGAGAAAAACGCCTCCACCGCCGCGCGATCGCCCGCAACCGCTGCCGCGCGCACGGCGCGCACATCGCCACCCGCGCAAAAGGCCCGTCCGCCTGCGCCTTCCAGCAGCGCAAGCTTTACGGAAGCATCATGCCGCCAATCCGCAATCGCGGCAGCGAAGCCCCGGATCATTTCCTGATTGAGCGCATTCAGCGCCTTGGGCCGGTTCATCAGAATGGAGCCGGCGGCGCCTTCGCGTGTGGCAATCAGGCTGGCTTCAGGGGCTTCGGTCATCGAAAAACTCTCCCAAAATCGAACAAGGCAAGATGCTCGCCCTGCAAACGCGCCTGAGACACGTTCCCGGTACTAGGCATCTTCTCGAACGAGCTACAGAAAACTTTTGGTGTCTCCTGTCCAGAGTGATACCCTAAAAAAATATTTTGAGGAAAACATCCATGCAAGAGACTTCTCGCCGGTCGTTATTTGGTGGACTTGGCGCGGCTGCCTTCCTGGTTGGTCCTGGTCATGCGCAATCCTCGAATTGGCCAACGAAGCCCATCAGGCTTGTCGTGCCTTTTACACCCGCCGGTGCCACGGATTTGTTGGCGCGTATCCTGGCGGACACGGCCGCACGCAGCCTTGGCCAGCCGATCATCGTTGAAAACCGTCCCGGTGCGGGGGGTAATATCGGTACCGCCATGGTCGCTGCCGCCCCTGCCGATGGTTATACCGTGCTCATTGTTGATCCCGGAGCGGTGGCCATCAGCCCATCGGTTCCGCCGGGCGTACCTTATGATCCGCTGCGCGATTTTGAGGCTGTCACGCAGCTAGTCAATTCAGCAACGGCCTTTGTCGGCAGGGCTAATCTACCGGCGCGTGATCTGAAATCGGTCATTGAGCTTGCGCGTGCCACGCCGCAGCAATTGAGCTGCGGCACTGTTGGCCAGAATAGCACAACCCACCTTGCCATGATGCTTTTTGAAAAACTGGCCGGGGTATCGCTACTGCATATCCCCTATACCGGCGCCAGCCCCGCCATGACGGATTTGCTGGGTGGCAGGATTGACCTTGCCTTTGTCGGCGGTGCGGGTGCGGCAGCGCATATCCGTGAAGGCCGTTTACTCGGTTTGGGCGTGACAACCGCCAGCCCTGCCCCCGGATTGCCTGACGTGCCGCCCCTGTCGAGTGTTCTACCCGAATATGATGCAGCGGGTTGGTTTTGCCTGCTGGTGCCGCGGGGCACACCCGCCTTCGCCGTACAGAAATTGCATCAGGCCTTCGCCAGTGCGCTGCGCACGGATGATGTGCAGAAGGCGCTCGCACAAAGCGCCTTTGAAGCCGTTGGCTCCTCGCCAGAGGAATTCGCAGCAAGATTGCGTCGCGACATTACCCGCTACGCTGAATTACTGCGAACCGCTGGCGCGCAAACCCGCTGACTGCGGCGATTATTCCGGCTTCAACTGCACACTCGCCACCAGGTCGCGGATTTTTGCGGCCTGGGCGCGCACCATGGCACCGAAGCTTTCGGAATCGGAACCCACGGCTTCCGCCCCCACCTCATCGCAGCGGCGGATGAAATCGGGCTGCGCCGCAGCGGCAGCGATTTCACGTTGCAGCCGCGCCATGATGGGCGCTGGCGTGCGCGCGGGCGCGAAGAAGCCGTTCCAGCCTTCCAATTCCAATGACGCAAAACCCTGTTCGCGCACGGTCGGCACATCGGGCAGAATCTTGGCGCGCTTGGATGCGGTGGTGGCAAGGCCCTTCAGCGCCCCGGCGCGCACATGGCCGAAGCAGGTGGAGATTTGATCGCCCCCGAATTGTACCCGCCCCGCGATCAGTTCCTGGATCATCGGCGCTGCACCGCGGAAGGGCACATGTTCCATGGCAATGCCGGCATCGCGCTTCAGCACCTCGCCCACCATATTCATGAAAGAACCAGGTCCGGTTGAACCATAAAAGGGCGGAGAGCCTTGCGCCTTGGCCCAGGCAACAAAGCCCTTCAAGTCCGTGGCGGGCATGGCGGGATTGGCCAGGATCACCAGCGGCACATTGGCGCCAAGCGACAGCGGCGCGAAATCCCGTTCAATGTCGTGCGGCGGACGCCCCGCGAGGGTCATCGCCGCCGTCGTCGTCGGGAAGGTGATGTTATGCATCAACAGCGTATAGCCATCGGGCGCCGCCTTCGCGACAACATCTGCACCGATCGAACCACCGCCACCGCCGCGATTTTCCACCACAACAGACTGACCCATTGTTTCGGTCATACGCTGCGCGAAAAGCCGCGCGAGCAAATCCGTGGTGCCGCCCGCCGGGAAGGGCACGATGATGCGAATGGGCCGCGTTGGGAAATCCTGCGCGCGCAGCGTGGTTGGCGCCGCCAGCACGGCGCCCGCAATCAACAGATTACGACGAGAGAATTTCATTCCCGGTTCCTTCCCTTGTTGAAGTTGTAGGAACCGTAACCCGAAGTGGCGCCCGGCCTCAATGCCCCGCATTGGCGCCGGAGAAATCCGGCACGGCCAAGCCACTGGCCGTGATCTGATGCGCCAGATCGGCCTTGAGCCGTTCAAGCCCTGCCTCGCTGGAAGCTTCCACGCGGGCCACCAGTACGGCCTGGGTATTGGAAGCACGCAGCAACCACCAGCCATCATCGGTCAGCACACGCACGCCATCCACATCCTGCACCTTGGCGCCCGCAGCGGCCAGGCGTTCCTTCACTTCGCGCACTACTTCAAACTTGCGCTCCTCAGTGCAATCAAACCGAAGTTCCGGCGTATTGATCACCTGCGGCAAGGCAGCGCGCAATGCGGAGAGCGGGCCAGAAAGGCGCGCCACAATGCCAAGCAGCCGCACAGCGGAATAAGGCGCATCATCAAAGCCGTACCATTTATCAGCAAAGAAGATATGGCCCGACATTTCACCGGCCAGCGGGCTGCCCGTTTCGGCCATTTTCGCCTTGATCAACGAATGCCCGGTCTTCCACATAAGCGGTTGCCCGCCCGCCTTGGCGATTTCATCGAAGAGAACTTGGGATGCCTTCACATCCGCGATGATGGTGGCCCCTGGTTTCGCTTTCAGTACATCGCGCGCGAGTACGATCATCAATTGATCGCCAAACAGCACATGGCCTTCATTATCCACGATGCCGATGCGGTCTCCATCGCCATCAAAGGCAATGCCAAGATCAGCGCCTTCACGCGCCACGGCCGCGATCAATTGTTCCAGATTCTTAGGCACTGTCGGGTCCGGGTGATGGTTCGGGAAGCGACCATCCACTTCGGCATTGATCAGCATGTGGTGCCCCGGTAGCCGCGCGGCCAGCGCCTTCGCGATTGGCCCGGCCGAGCCATTGCCCGGATCCCACACCACTTTCAGCGCGCGATCCCCGCCATCCCAATCCTGCAGCACGCGATCCGCATAGCGCGTTGCGATATCCACGGCGCGGTCGCTGCCTACGGCTTCCGGTACCACATCGCCGGCCTTCGCCATGCGGCCAATTTCCTGAATCTGTGCGCCATAGAAAGGCTTTTTGCCGATCATCATCTTGAAGCCGTTATAGTCGGGCGGGTTATGGCTGCCGGTCACCATCGCCGCGCCATCGGCTTCCAAGGCATAGGCCGCGAAATACAGCATGGGTGTCGCGCAAAGCCCAATGCGCACCACTTCCAGGCCGCAAGCGCGCAAGCCTGCGACAAGCTGCGCTTCCATCTCGGGCGAATGCAGGCGGCCATCATAGCCAACGGCCACGCGCTTGCCGCCGCCACGGCTGACCACGCTGCCAAAGCAGCGGCCAATCGCGAAGGCATCTTCCGGATTCAGGGTTTTGCCGACAATGCCGCGAATATCATATTCGCGTAACATGGTTGGGTCGAAGCGATGATTGAATCCGGTCATGATGAAATCTCTCAGGGTCGGCCAATGGATGAATAGGTGAACCCGGCAGCACGCATCGCCGCAGGCTCCCAGATATTGCGAAGATCCAGCACAATACTGCCCTTCATGGCGGATTTCAGGCGATCTGGCGCGAGTGCTCGGAATTCATTCCATTCCGTCAGCACCACCAGCGCATCAGCGCCCGCCGCTGCATCAAGCGGGCTTTCGGCATAATGCACCGCCTGGGGCAGCACCTGGCGCGCATGGCCAGGCTGCGGGTCAAAGGCGCGGAGCACCACTCCCGCCGCCGCCAGCTTGGGCAGGATCACCAGTGATGGCGCATCGCGCATGTCATCCGTCTCGGGCTTGAAGGTCAGCCCTAGCACTGCAACCACCTTGCCCGCTGGGTTCGGGGCAAGGGCGGCCAGGATGCGATCGGCCATCTGCGGCTTGCGTGCCTCATTCACCGCAATGGTTGCCTCCACCAGCCGCAAGGGCGCGCCGGCATCCTGCGCGGTATGGGCCAAGGCCAGCGTATCCTTGGGGAAGCAGGAACCGCCATAGCCTGGACCGGGGTGGAGGAATTTGCGCCCAATCCGCCCATCAAGGCCCATGCCGCGCGCCACATCATGCACATCGGCGCCGACTTTCTCGCAAAGGTCAGCGATTTCATTGATGAAGGTGATCTTGGTCGCAAGAAACGCATTGGCGGCGTATTTGATCAACTCCGCAGTTTCAAGGCTGGTGGCCAGCACGGGCGTTTCAATCAGATAGAGCGGGCGATAGAGCCGCTTCAGCACGGCGAGCCCCTGATCATCCTCAACCCCAATGACCACGCGATCCGGGCGCATGAAATCGCCAATCGCGCTGCCTTCACGGAGAAACTCAGGGTTGGACGCAACGCTGATGGCAAGTTCTGGTCGCACGCGCTGCACAATGGCGCGCACTTCCCGCCCGGTGCCGACCGGCACGGTGGATTTCGTCACCAACACCAGGGGGCCGGTTGCGGCGCGCGCCACTTCCTCGGCTGCAGCATAAACATAGGAAAGATCAGCATGGCCATCGCCGCGCCTGGTTGGCGTACCGACCGCGAGGAACACCGCATCCGCCCCGGCGATGGCGGTTTGCAGATCGGTGGTGAAACCAAGCCG
>CAMCEP010000100.1 GCA_945873675.1 Asaia bogorensis | reverse complement strand
CGCGGGCCGAGGCAGCTTTGCATGAGGGGAGACCTATCATGGCAAGATCACGCACAACAGGGCGCGGACCTGGCCGCAAAAAACTACCGTGGCCCGGGGGGCGGACCACGGTAGCGTGCAGGACTTGGCGCCAAGTAGCAGTCGCGGCGCCGATGGGAGAGACTAAGTCGCTTAGAAAACTTGCGACAGAAATGAGTGTAGCGGCGAAAGATTGCTGTTCGGTTTCGATGGCGCCGATTTCCCGCGCCCGCATTCTCCGCTAAACCCGCCCCATGCCCAGCGCCGCCCCCAACCTCCCCCGTGCCGGCCTCAAGCTCGTGGAGCGTGGCCATTACATTGCCGCCCCCTTCGCCACGCGCCTGCTGGCTGATCTCGGCGCCGAGGTGATCAAGGTGGAACCCCCGGGCGGGGACCCGGTGCGCGGTTGGGGCAGCAATATCAATGGCAATGCCGTTTGGTTCAGCGTGCATGGGCGCAATAAGCTCAGCGTCACGCTTGATCTGAAAAGGCCGGATGATCGCGCGAAGCTGATTGCGCTGCTCCGCCGCGCCGATGGGCTGATTGAGAATTTCCGCGCGGGCTACCTGGAACGCATCGGCCTTGGGCCGGATGTGCTGCATCGTGAAAACCCGCGCCTCGTGATCGGGCGGATTTCTGGCTATGGGCAGGATGGTCCCTATAAGGACAAGCCCGCCTTTGGCGCGATTGGCGAAGCCATGGGCGGCCTTCGGCACCTCACGGGCCATCCGGGCGAACAGGGGCTGCCGCCGCCGCGCTGCGGGGTTTCCATCAGCGATGATCTGGCTGGGATTTACTGCGCGCTTGCCGTGGTGTCCGCCTGCTGGGCGGTGAAGGGCGACCCCCATGCCAAGGGCCGCGTGGTGGATGTGGATTTGGTGAGCAGCGTGTTTTCACTCATGGAAGGCATGCTGCCGGAATATGGTCTTTTCGGCTGGGTACGTCAGCCGCAGGGCGCGGCCATCAAGACCGCCGCCCCCACCAACACCTACCCCTGCGCCGATGGCAAATGGCTTTGCGTTGCCGGCAATTCGGATTTGATCTTCCGCCGGCTGATGGCCGCGATTGGCCAGCCCGAATTGGCGGATGCGCCGCGCTTCGCCACCAATGGGCTCCGCTGTGACAATGTGGCCGAGCTTGATACCGCCATCGCCGCCTGGACCCGCACCAAGCCGGCAGCCGAGGCCGAGGCCATTCTGGAAGCGGCCGAAGTGCCCTGTTCGCGGCTTTATGACATGGCCGATTGCGCCAATGACCCGCATTTCCGTGAGCGTGGCTGGGTGATGGAAGTGGCGGACCCTTTGTTGGGCCAGGTGCTGCACCCGGCGGCACCCTTCCGCTTTGATGGCGTGGCGCCGCAGGATGTGGTGCGCTGGCCAGGCCCGGCGGCGGGGGCGCATAATGACCATGTGTTCAAGGAACTTCTGGCCGAAGCGAAGGAGAAGCAGGCATGACCGGCAAGGTGACCATCAGCGAAGTCGCCCCGCGTGACGGGATTCAATCCATCACCGGTGATTTCGTGCCGACCGAGGTGAAAATCGCCCTGATCCAGGCGCTGTATGATGCGGGGCTCCGACGGATGGAAATCGGGTCCTTCGTGTCGCCCAAGGCCATTCCGCAAATGGCGGATACGGCGGCGGTACTGGCTTTCACGAGAACGCTGCCGGGGCTGGAAAGCACGGTGCTGGTGCCCAATCGGCGCGGCTTTGATGCGGCGATTGCCGGTGGGGCCGAGCGTCTGGGCTTTTTCATGTCGGCGACGGCGGGGCACAATAAGGCCAATCTGAACCGCACGCGGGAAGAAAGCTTTACGGAATTGGCATCCCTGGTGCGCGATACGCCGAAGGGCACGCTGATCCGCTTCAATCTTTCCTGCGTGTTCCATTGCCCCTTTGATGGCGTGGTGGAAGATGCGGAAGCTTTGGATTGGGTGGAACGCATTGTAGCGCTGAACCCGGATATGGAAATCGCGCTGGCGGACACCACCGGCAATGCCAGCCCCGATCAGGTGCGGCGCGTGTTTGAGAAGGCGCAGGCCGCTTGGGGCCAGCGCTTCGCCTTTCATGGCCATGACACTTACGGCATGGGGGTGGCCAATGTGACGGCCGCCTATGCCGCCGGCTGCCGCGTGATTGATAGCGCCGCGGGCGGCATTGGCGGCTGCCCCTTTGCGCCTGGCGCCACCGGCAATGTGGCGACCGAAGATGTGGTTTGGATGTTCCGCCGCATGGGGGTGGACACCGGCGTGGCTTGGAATGGCCTGCTGGCGGCCGCCGATATGGCGGCGGCGATCAAGGGCGCGATTCCTGGCGGGCGGATGCGCGGTGTGCGCGCAGCGCGTCTCGCGGCCTGACAGGGGCCTGCTGGCCGCGCCAAATCACGGCGCGGCCGGAATTCTTCCTTTTTTCGGACGTTTTTGCGGCTCATAAGCACCCTGTCTGATGCTTTTGATCAGGCGTGGCGGAGTTGTCGCATGTCCGATACCGAAATGGCCCGCAAATTGGCCGAGCTTGACAGGCTATTGAACGACCCGGAAACCCGCATGGATGCCGGGCGGGTTTGGGCATTGGCGCAGGAATTGAAAGCGCCTGCCTCTGGGCCAGGCGCTTCACATCGTCATTGAACCGCAAGCTTAAGCTGCGGGTTCCGCCTTCAGTAGTTGAGTACGCGCGGCATATCCTTCGCTGCCACAATCCAAGCCTTCACGGCGCTGAGTGAGGGCGTCTGCCGCACCAGCTTTTTCTCCGCATTGGTCTTGGTCAGGGCATCAAACAGATTTTGTGCCTTGCGTTGCGCCAATTCAGGTACCGTATCCACGCCGGCGGCCTCCAACAGATCGGCGTATTCCTCACCCACACCATTCACGCGCATCAGATCAGCACGATTGGCGAATTTGAGGATGAGCTTCCCGGAAATACCGGTTTTCGCTGCCAGCGCCTCTCGATCCTTTGGTTTCGAGGTCTTGGCCAGCAAGCCCGCTGTGTCAGCAATGCCAATGGCGCGCAGCTTGTCGCCCATGACCTTGCCAATGCCTTCGATGGTTTCGATCTTGTAGTTCATGGCTTTCTCCCCACTAATGTGACAAAGGCGCAACGATGTTATGGCGATTTCAAGAATACGCAAGGGTATTTCAGTAGGCGGCATTACTTCGCAATCACACCAATGGCTTAGGATGCTTGTCCGATTCACAACGCATCGTCGGACAGTCATAAAATCCTTGTTTGATTCAATTTCGCGGAAGCCAAGGGGTTCTACTTGGCCAGAAAATGCTTAAGGAAGACGGATGCCGCGCCACTTGATCAAGCGTTCCTTTCGCCTTGCCGGCCATGCGACTTCGGTAGCGCTGGAGGCCGCCTTCTGGGCCGAGTTGGAAGCGCTTGCACAGCAGAAAGGCCAAAGCCTGGCCGCCCTGGTAGTGAGCGTAGATGATGCACGCGCCGCGGAGGGCTTACCGCTGGCAAGCGCGCTGCGCCTTGCCGCACTCACGAATGCGCGCGGGGCGTAATCCTGCCGCGCGCTTAGCGAAAATTTCAAACGGGGGCTGTCCGAATGGCAGCTACGGGCCTAGCCTTCTTCCCATGAAACGTGGCGGTTGCGAATCGTGTTATTTGCTCTTGCCCTGACGCTGGTTGCGCTCTGTCTGCTCAGCCTGGCGGCGCCATTGCTGGCACGATCGGCTTTGGGGGTAACACTCGCCTATATGTTTTCGGGTTTGGTGGCTGCGGGGTTCGCCCTGGGCGGTGTCATTGGCTTGGTGACTGCGCCCAGCGATCTCGCTCTGCCCTTCGGCCCGCCTTGGGGCGCGATGCGCCTGGCGCTTGACCCGCTTTCAGCCTGGTTCCTGCTGATCCTGGGCCTATGCGGGGTTGCCTCTTCCGCCTTCGCCTTCGGCCATGTGAAGGGGCCAGAGGCAGCGCGTCGCCTGACGCCCTATCCGCTATTTCTCGCCGGCATGGCGCTGACCTTGCTCGCCGCGGATGGCTTCACCCTGGTGCTTGGATTTGAACTCATGTCCTTCGCGTCATGGGTCTTGGTGGCGCATGAACATGAAAACGCGGAAAATCGCCGGGCCGCGCGGCTTTATCTGGGTTTTGCTGCCTTGGGTGGCGCGGCGCTGATCCTTTGCTTCGGCTTGCTCGCGGCCGGCGCTTCGGCGGGTGCGGGTTTCGCTGCCTTGCGTGCCGCACCGCCGGATGGGTTGCGTGCGTTCGCAATATTGGTGCTGGCGCTGATCGGCGCGGGATCAAAGGCGGGCCTCGTGCCGCTGCATGTCTGGCTGCCCTTGGCGCATCCCGCGGCACCCAGCCATGTGAGCGCGCTGATGTCGGCCGCCATGACCAAGGTGGCGCTTTATGTGCTGGCGCGTGTGGTGTTTGACCTGGCCGGCCCGGCGCAGCCGCTGTTCTGGGGTGCGGTGCTGATGGCGCTTGGTATTGCCTCCGCCATCATGGGGGCCCTGCGCGCCGCGATGGAGGAAGATACCAAAACGCTGCTGGCCTGTTCCACGATCGAGAATATCGGGCTGATCACTTTGGGGCTTGGCTTGGCCTTGGCGTTTCGCGCGGCGGATTTGGGCGCGCTGGCGGCCGTGGCGGCCGGTGCGGCGCTGCTGCATGCGCTGAACCACGCCATGTTCAAGACGCTGCTGTTTCTGGGCGCGGGTGAAGTGCTGCATGGCGCGGCATCGCGGCGCATGGATCGGCTGGGTGGCCTGATCCATGCCATGCCCTGGACCGCTGGCTTGGTGTTGCTGGGTGCCGCTGCTGCCGCGGCATTGCCACCACTTTCGGGCTTTGCCTCAGAATGGTTGTTGTTGCAGGCGTTGATCGCTGCCTGGCGCGTCGGTGATTTGGCGTTTCAGATTGGCGCGGCAGCGGCAACTGCCTTGGCGGCTTTGGCGGTTGCGCTGGCTGCCGCGGCGATGCTGCGCTTTTACGGCATGGTGTTTCTGGGCAGGCCGCGCAGCCCACGTGCCGCGGGCGCGACCGAGCTTTCCGGCGTGGCGCGCGCCGCACTGATCCTGCCTGCTGTACTGACGGTGATTTTCGGATTGACGCCTGGGTTTTTGCTGGAACTCGCCGCGCCAGCGCTGCGCTTGCTGACAGGCGCAGGTGCTGGGCTATCTGCCTTGGGCGGCGTGACGGTAACGGTTTCGGAAGGCGGCGCGGGTTATGCGCCGATGATTGTCTTTGTTCTGTTGCTGCTGCTGGGCGGCGGTGTTTTGTGGTTCGCGCGGCGGCAAGCGCCTGGTATTGTGCGCGGCCCCGCCTGGGATTGTGGCTTTATCGCGCCACCGCATCATCTGCCCTTTGGTGATCCGGCGACGCAAGTCTCGGCCGCCGGCATGGCGCAACCACTGCGCCGCATGCTCGGCAAGACGCTGCTGGCAGCAAGGGAGAAGGTGGAAATGCCGCCCCCCGGCAATACTGCGCCAGCGCGTTTGGAAGCCGGGTTTCATGATCCTGTGCTGGCGCTTATTTCCGGGCCTTTGCCACGCGCGCGCGATAGGTTGGCAGCGCTGGCGGAGCGCTTGCGCGATTTCTCACTCAGGCAATGTCTGGGGCTTGGCTTTGCGGTGTTGCTTGCGCTGATGGCGCTGTTGATTTGGCTGGAACGGACATGAGCATCCTCACCAGCCTTTTGACGCAGCTTTTGCATCTGGCGCTGATGCTGGCGCTGGCGCCGGTGCTGACAGGTTCTGTGCGTTGGCTGAAGGCGCGGCTGATGGGAAGGCGCGGGCCGCATCCCTTGCAGCCCTGGCGCGATCTGCTGAAGCTTTTGAAGAAGCGACCGGTGCTGGCGGAAAACGCCTCAACCATTTCGCGGGCGGCGCCTTATGTGGCGGTCGGCTCTGCGCTATTGGCGGCGGCGCTGGTGCCGAGTTTTGCGCGCGGCATGGTACTCGCCCCTTTCGCGGATTTGCTGCTGATTGCCGGGCTTTTGGCGCTAGGGCGCTTTGCCATGGCGCTGGCGGGGATGGATGTCGGCACGTCCTTCGGTGGTTTGGGGGCAACACGCGAAATGGCCTTTGCCGCGCTGGCGGAACCTGCCCTGGTTCTGGCTGCGCTGATTTTTGCCATTCTGGCCGGCACGACGAATCTGGATGTGATTACTGGCATTTTTCAGGAAGGCACGCTTGGCCTTCGCGTATCGCTCGGCTTCGCCGCGGTCGCGCTGCTGGCGGTGGCTTTGGCGGAGAATGCGCGCATCCCAGTGGATAATCCCGCCACGCATCTGGAACTGACGATGGTGCATGAGGCGATGATCCTTGAAGCATCCGGCCGCCATTTGGCGCTGTGGGAGTTTCAGGCATCGCTTCGCCTCACGCTTTGGTTGGCGCTATTGGCAGCGGTGTTTCTGCCCTTCGGCATGGCAGCACCCGGCACAGGGCCGATTGCCTGGATCATTGGGCTTGTGGTCTTCATCGCGAAAATGGCCGCGCTTGCTTTTGCGCTGGCCGTGTTTGAATCAGCAATTGCCAAGATGCGCGTCTTTCGCGTGCCGGAATTTCTGGGCGCGGCGCTGCTGCTTGGTTTGCTGGGGGCAGTGTTCCTTTTTGTCTCAACGGGGTTGTCATGAGTTTCGGGCAGCTTCCCTATGATTTGGCGCATTTACTGGGTGGTGCGGTGCTGCTGCTGTCCTTTGTGCTGCTGTATCAGCGACGCATCTCTGCGGTGATCAATGCCTTTGCGACACAGGGTGCGCTATTGGCGCTTGCCGCTGCTTGGCAGGGCTATGTCCAGGGCGCGACAGGGCTTTACGTGACGGCGGCGATTGCCTTTAGCGCCAAGGCCGTGCTGATCCCCTATGCGCTGCATCGGCTGGTGCGGCGCTTCAATCTGCAACGCGGCGTTGATCCTGCGCTTGGCATTGGCGCTTCATTGATTGCCGGTGTCGCTTTGGCAGGCTTTGCGATGCTGGTGGTGCTGCCGGCCACCGCCGGCCAGCGTGCCTTGGCGCGGGAAGATTTAGCGCTGGCGCTTTCCGTTGTGCTGCTGGGCGGCCTGATGATGATCACGCGGCGCAACCTGATCAGCCAGGTAATCGGGCTGCTCAGCCTGGAAAATGGGTTGATCCTGGCGGCGGTAGGTGTCGCTGGCATGCCGCTGGTGATGGAACTTTCCACTGCCGCGCTGGTGCTGATGCTGGCGGTGATTGCCGGCGTCTTTGCGCTGCAAATGGGCGAAAGCTTCCAAAGCCTGGATACAGAAAGCCTTGATACGCACAGGGGGGAAGGCGAATGATGCCGCTGCCCTGGATCATGGTGTTCTTCCCCTGGGTGGGCTCGCTGGTTCTGCTGGCCTTGCCAAAGCTCCGCGTCGCGGCGGCGGTGAATATTGGCTGTGCGGGCATTTCCTTTGTGCTGGCGCTGGCGCTGTTCACACTGCCGCATGGCGAACAGGGCTGGACACGGATTGATGCGCTGAACCTGCCCTTTGTGCTGCTCGCGTCCTTTGTCGCTTTGACGACTTCTATTTTCTCCGCGGCCACGCTGGCGCATGAGGGGTTCGATCATTGGCGCATCCGTGCCTATCACGGCGCGTTTCAGGTGTTTCTCGGCGCGCAATACCTCGCGCTGCTTTCGGATAATCTTGGCGTGTTGTGGGTCGCGATTGAAATCGCCACACTTGCCAGCGTGCTGATGGTGGCGGTGCATCGCACGCCGGCGGCGATGGAAGCAGCTTGGAAATTCTTCATGCTGTGTGGCTTTGGGATTGCGCTGGCGCTGTTTGGCACCATCCTGCTTTATTCCGCCGCGCAGGCATTGCTGGATGCGGAAAGCGGGCTGTCCTGGGCGGCGCTGCGGCGCGTGGCCGCGCGGTGTGATGCAGATACGCTGAACCTGGCGTTCGTTTTTCTGCTGGTGGGCTATGGCACCAAGGCGGGCCTGGTGCCACTGCATTCCTGGCTACCCGATGCCCATGCGGAAGGCCCGATTGCTATTTCTGCTGTGCTGTCGGGGCTTTTGCTGAATGCAGCGATGTTGGCTGTACTGCGCGCAAAAGCCATTGTCGGCGCGCATCCCGGCACCATTGCGGTCGGGCCTTTGCTGATGGCGCTGGGCCTCGCTTCCGTGCTGCTGGCGGCACTCGCACTTTGGCGGCGGCGTGATGCCAGGCGTTTTTTCGGCTGGAGTTCCATTGAACATATGGGCATTGCCGCTTTTGCCTTTGGTGTTGGTGGCCCGGCGGCGACGCTGGCCGGCCTACTGCATATGATCGGCCATTCATTGGTAAAAAGCGCGATCTTTTTTGGCATTGGGCGCGCGGCGCTGCAAAAGGGCAGCCAGAAACTCGTGGATATCTCAGGGCTGGTGGCAAGTGATCCCTGGCTTGGTTGGGGGCTTGCCTTGGCGATTGGCGCAATTGCCGGGCTGCCGCCCTTCCTTTTGTTTGCGTCCGAATATGCCGTGCTGAATGCCGCCATGGCCGCGCAGCCTTGGCTTGCTGTGGCGCTTGCTCTTGGCCTGGTGGTGGCGATGACAGCGCTGATCCATACGCTGCAAGCGCTTTGTTTTGGTGCTGCAACGCCTGATGTGGCGCCAACGGGCAACAGGCTTGCAGTGCTGGTGCCGCTTTGGCTGCATTTGGCGGTAGCCTTGGTACTCGGGCTTGCCATGCCCACGCTCCTCAACAGTTTCCTCAAGGCGGCAGCGGGGATGGTCGGATGATGGGGCCGGCTTCCAGCCTGATCCGTGGCGGCAATCCGCAAGGCGCAAAACCTTATGAGCGGTTTTTGCTCTCGCCCACTGCCTGGGGGCAATTGCCTGCGGCCTTGCGGCAGGAAACGGAATTGGCGCTGCTCGGGCTTTGGGCGGATGCAACGCAGGTGCATGCCTGCTTCCTGCATGAACCAAGCAATGTGGCCGTGCTCGCTTCAACCCCCGCGGCCGGTTGGAATTACGCAGCACTCTCCCCCGCGCGCCCCAGTGCGGTGCGCTTTGAACGCATGATCCTGGAATTATGGGGCCATC
>CAMCEP010000099.1 GCA_945873675.1 Asaia bogorensis | reverse complement strand
CGTGAAGGTGGTGAAGAACAAGATGGCCCCACCCTTCCGAGAGGTGGAATTCGACATCATGTATGGTGAGGGCATCAGCAAGCTTGGTGAATTGATTGATCTTGGCGTGAAGGCCAATATCGTTGAGAAATCGGGCGCCTGGTTCTCCTGCGACAGTCAGCGCATTGGCCAGGGGCGCGAAAACGCCAAGAACTTCCTGCGCGAACATCCGGATATGGCGGCTTCCATCGAACAGCGCATCCGTGGCCAGGCAGTCGTATTGTCTGAGAAGATGCTCTCCGGTGATGTCACCGAAGAAGAAGAAAAGGCGGCTGCGGAATAGAGCTGGCTGCTACGACCGGACCGCATTTCCTTACGGTCTGGTCGTACCCTCCTTCGGGGGTATTGGTGTCAGCGGCTTTGATGGCGCGCGCGGCTTCGCTACTAAAATGCTTCCACCTCCCTCAAATAACCCAGGACCGCGAGCATGACGCGGCGTTCAAGTGCTGCAGCTTTGGTCTCGCCCGCGAAGCTGGCGCCATCCACCATGCCTTTGACAATAGAGAGAAGGTCCAAGGCAGTAGCCGGCGTCACGGGGCGCGCAATGCTATCTGCATGTTCCTGCAATAACCTCATGATCAGCCGCAAGATCCGTTCATCCGCCGCCTTCAGCAAAGGATCTGCCGGAGAGGCTGCTTCAAGATAATCCAGAATGCGTCCCAGTTGCGGCCTCTCCATCTGCTGCGCGACACCTGCTTTCACCAGAAACCTTAGACGTTCCTCCAAAGCCTGACCCGCGGTCTGCGCCAGCAGTATTTCCAGCATATCGCCAAGCCCGGACTCCGCCTGCCGGATAAGCTCGGCGAAGATTGCTGCCTTGTCCGGGAAGTATTGGTAGAGCGAGCCGATGCTCACGCCGGCGCGCGCGGCGATGGCATTGGTATTCGCCGCCTCCAGCCCCTCAGCCTCCAGAATGCGAGCCGTCGCTTCCAGAATGGCGCCAAAGGTCTCCCGCGAACGGCCCTGTAGTGGCTGTTTTCTTGGCTTTGCGGCTGATTTCCTGATCATGGATGAATGCGAGTTGTGAATGCAAGTGAATGCTCACATTATAGCGATATCGTAGCTCTAGCAAGGAAAAAACCAATGAATAGCCTTGAAGACCCACGTATCGCCGACACAATTGAAATGCTGCACCGCCGCGCCGCCCAAGACCGCGCTGTCTTCGCCCGCGCCCTGCCAGGCGTGATCGGCGGCATGCTGCGCGGCAAGGGCTTCATGGAAGCGGCCAAACCCTATCTTAAGGACGCCTATATTCCCATTGATCGGGCGCAGGGGCGCGTATTGTATCAAATCGCGCGTTTGCGTGGCGCCCGCCGCATCGTGGAATTCGGCGCGTCCTTCGGTATTTCGGCAATGTATCTGGCGGCCGCAATACGCGATAATGGCGGCGGTAAGGTGATCACCACCGAAATGGAACCAGGCAAGATCGCCAGCGCCAGGGCCAATTGGGCGGAAGCCGGCCTCAGCCGAGAGATTGAACTGCGTGAAGGCGATGCGCTGCAGACATTACGCGATATCAAGGAACCGATAGACCTGCTTTTTCTCGATGGCTGGAAAGAGGCCAATCTGCCGGTATTGCGCTTGCTTGAACCAGCGCTGACACCAGGCGCCGGCATCTTGTGTGACGATATCAAGCGCTTCCGCAAAACGCTCAAGCCCTACCTGGATTATGTGAGGGGAAATCCCCTACGCTTCGTATCTGTGGAATTGCCTTTGGGCGACGGGCTCGAATTCTCGGTGGTGGTATGAGCGTCGACGTGGAAACGCCATCAGCGCGTCAACCGAGCCAGAACGGCGCTGCCATAAGGCCCACGAGCATCAGGCGTTGGACAGGTATCTTCCTCGCGATCGGGCTCGTGGTCATGGTGGTTTCAGGGCTGGGCCTTTTCGCTTGGCACGACGTGCCGCAGGCGGAGGCCGCGACCGGCAGCTTCCTGGGCATTGATTATGAGGTCTGGAGCCACCTGCACCTTATCTCCTCGATCCTTTTCACCGGTGCTGCTGCGTCTCATCTTCGGCTGAATTGGAGACCTCTGCTGCGCCATTTTGGTGCGCGTTCTGGCGGGAAGGGACCCAAATGATCGGATCACGCCCCCTGCCCGCTCAATCCGCATAAGCGCCGGCGGCTTCAATAATGGGCCGCCAGCGTGTCACTTCCTCGGCCACGAAGCGGCGATGGAAGGCGATCGAAGCGCGTTCATCTGAAGGCACATCGGTCAGCAGATCGGCAAAGCGCTGACGCAGCCTTTCTTCCTTCAAGGCCATGCGCAGCGCGGCCGAGATATGTTCCTGGATCGGCTCCGGCGTGCCGGCTGGTGCGTAAAGCCCATGCCAGGTGGACATGGCGATGCTGGGCGATCCGGCCTCGGTCGTGGTGGGGACGTTCGGCAGGCCAGCAAGCCGCGCAGGGCTGCTCACGCCATAAACCTTCACGCGATTGTCGCGGATATAAGGCACGGTATTGGTTGCCTGATCACACAGCACATCAATCCGCCCGGCCATAAGCTCGGCGATTGCCGGCGCAGTGCCGCGAAACACCACGGTGGTGGCCTTGGCGCCGGCCGCTTGCTGCACCAATAGCCCGCACAGATTGGCCGCGGAGCTGATCCCGGCGGTGGCCAGGTTAATTACATCGCCCTTGCGATTCATTTCGGCCATCACTTCCCGCAAATTGGCCGCCGGGAAATCGGGCCGGGTGATCACTGTCATGGCGGCGTCGGACACAATACCAAGCGGGGCAAAGCTGCCCGGCACCTGATAGGGCAAACGCCGATACAGGGTGGCACTCGCGGCCATGCCGATATTATTGATCATCAGCGTATAGCCATCGGGGCGGGATTGCGCGAGGCGCTGCGGCCCCACAACCGACCCGCCAATTGATTCCACCACCACGGATTGGCCGATATGCTTGCCAAGGCTGTCGGCGATGATACGGGTGATGGTGTCGGTGGGTCCCCCGGCAGCGCCAGCAGCGATGATGGTGATGGGGCGCGCTGGGTAGGCCTGGGCATGGACGCTGGGGGCAGCGAGCATAGCGGCCCCGGCGGCAAGAATCTGGCGACGCTTCATGGTTTCCTCCTTCTGTGGCCGGGCTGGGTTCGACCCCCTCCTCGGCAGCCCCCATCCTGGCAGGCCAAGGGCGGGGCGCGAAGGGGGCGGGTTACCGAAATCTCATCTGCCACCCCCTTGAAGTAGTTTCCTTTTGCCCGAGCCTCAGCTAGGTTCGTACACAATTAGTTGAGAATCCCGCCTTCCGAGCGGGGCGGAAGTTCCAACAGGGGGTACTCGCTTCATGGCGCCACTTTTGGCGTTCAGTCGCTTTGTCGACTGGATCAATCAGAATATCGGTAAGGTTTGCGACTGGCTCGTTTTGCTCGCGTGCCTTGTCAGCTCCGTAAACGCCATGATGCGTTATGGCTATGACAGCAGTTCCAATGCCTGGCTTGAAGCGCAATGGTATATGTACGCCGCCATCGTCATGCTTGGTGCCAGCTATACGCTGAAGAAGAACGAGCATGTGCGGGTGGATATCCTTTACATGATGCTGTCGCGCCGTGGGCAGATCCTGCTTGATATTGCGGGCATCATTGTCTTCATGCTGCCCGCCTGCATCCTGCTCGGCTGGCTTTCCTGGCCCTTCTTCATGCAGTCCTTCTCTATGGGTGAATGGTCCAGCAATGCCGGTGGCTTGCTGCGCTGGCCGGTGAAATTCCTGATCCCGCTGGGCTTTGGCCTGTTGGCGCTGCAAGGCATTTCCGAACTCATCAAGCGCGTGGCGGCACTGAACGGGTACGATATCCCCGATCTTGAAGCCCATTACGAGAGGCCAGTGCAATGATACCTTTGGATTGGATGCCGCCCCTGATGTTTGCGGGGCTGGTGGTATTCTTGATTATTGGCTTTCCGGTGGCCTTTTCGCTGGCGGCAGTTGGGCTCTTCTTCGGCATGATTTCCATGGCGCAGGGGTTCTTCACCATAGACTTCCTGCAAGCCATCCCGGGGCGTATTTTCGGCAGTATTCTGGCCAATGATCTGCTGCTTGCCATTCCCTTCTTCACGCTCATGGGGGCGATATTAGAGAAATGCGGGCTGGCGGAAGACATGCTTGAAAGCATGGGCCAGCTTTTCGGCCCCATGAAGGGCGGGCTTGGCTATTCAGTCATTATCGTGGGCTTCATCCTGGGGGCCATTACCGGCACCGTGGCCGCGCAGGTGATCGCCATGGCGCTGATCACCATGCCGGTCATGATGCGCTACAATTACAATATCCGTTACGCGACAGGCGTTTTGGCAGCATCCGGCACCATCACGCAGTTGGTGCCGCCATCACTCGTGCTGGTCGTGCTGGCTGACCAATTGGGCCGGTCTGTGGGCGATATGTACCTGGGCGCCTGGGGACCTTCGCTGCTGCAGATCGCGCTTTTTGCGCTTTATACCTGGTTCCTGACGATCATCCGGCCGCAGGATTTGCCGCCGGTGCCGCGTACCCTGACGGGCCGGCCACTGCTCATCAAATGCATGTGGGGCATCATCCCGGCTGGCGTGCTGATCTTCCTGGTGCTGGGTACCATCATGCTTGGTCTCGCGACGCCGACGGAAGCGGGCGCGCTCGGCACGGTGGGCGCCATCATTCTGGCGGTGCTGCGCAATACGCAAATGACCAACATGGATCGCCTGGCCTATACCGTTGGTTTGGTGGCGACGGCGATTTGCGTCTTCGTCAGCTTTACCATGGGCATGAAGACCCTGCCTTTCCGGATCAGCTTTACGGCACTTTTCGCCTCCATCATCTGGCTTTGCTGGCGCGCTTGGCAGGACAAGGCGCTGCATGACCTGATTGTGGAAGGCATGCGGGCTACCATGCGCATCACTTCCATGGTCGCGTTTATCATTGTGGGCGCCACCTGCTTTTCCATTGTCTTCGCCGGCGTGGATGGCAATCTTTGGGTGGAACATGGGCTGACCAGCCTGCCGGGCGGCGTTTGGGGCTTCCTGATCGCGGTCAATTTGCTGGTCTTTTTCCTCGCCTTCTTCCTGGATTTCTTCGAAATTGCCTTCATCATCGTGCCCATGCTGGCCCCGGTAGCGCAGAAGCTGCTGACCCCAGTGGTGGGCCCGGATGCAGCGTTGATCTGGTTCGGCGTCATGCTCTGCGTGAATATGCAAACCAGCTTTATGCATCCGCCCTTCGGCTTTGCGCTGTTCTACCTACGCAGCGTGATCCCGAGGTCCATCAGCAGCGCGGATATCTACTGGGGCGCCATTCCCTGGGTGGTGCTGCAGCTTGTCATGGTCGCAATCGTGATCTTTATGCCGATCACGGTCACCTTCTTCCTGGATAAGCCGCATGGGATTGACCCGAGTACGGTCAAGATTGAAAGCGCTCCGCCATCGGAGGAGGATGATCTGCCGCCGCCAAGCTTTGGGCCGCCAAGGTAAAGGGTGGCAGACTGCTCAACGCAAAACCCCCATGGCGCGCTGCCATGGGGGTTTTTTCATGCGCCAAGGCACAAAAAATCCGATCAGATGGAAGCCACCTGATCGGATATCTTGTCGCCCGCCAAAGCGGGCTATGCGTAACGCTTACACGCGGCCAGCGGCCGACATCGCATGCAGGAAGTTGTCGAAAGTGCCTTCCGCCACACGGAACCAAGCAATTTCATCAGGGCGGAACGCCTTCATGCTATCCAGAATGCGCTTGAAATTGGCGTTCTGCGCCGCGACTTCATCATAATACTTCCAGCACTCATCATAGCAGGCCTGCAGCACGGGCCGCGAGAAGGGCTTCAACTGCGTGCCGCCAGCGATGAGGCGCTTCAAAGCCTGCGGGTTCAGCGCGTCATATTTCGGCACCATGGTGGCGGTGACGATACCTGCGGCGGCTTCCATCATCGCCTGGTAATGCTTCGGAAGCGTATTCCAGGCCCGCTCATTGATGAACAGCGTGCCGCAGGACGCACCTTCCCACCAACCGGGGTAATGATAGAAACGCGCGACCTTATTGAAGCCGAGCTTTTCATCATCATAGGGGCCGACCCATTCGGCGCCATCAATCGTGCCGCGTTCCAGCGCGGGATAGATATCGCCAGCGCCAATCTGCTGCGGCACAACGCCAAGGCGGCGGAGAATATTGCCGGCAAAGCCACCCACGCGGAATTTCAGGCCGCGCAGATCCTCAACCGTGTTGATTTCCTTGCGGAACCAGCCACCCATCTGGCAGGCCGTGCCGCCAAAGGTGAAGGACCGCACGCCGAGCGGGCGGTAGAAATCATTGATCAGTTCATGCCCGCCGCCATTGCGCAGCCAGGAATAATATTGCCGCTGGTTCAGGCTGAAGGGCAGGCCCGTTTCGAACACGAAGCATGGGTCCTTGCCGAAATGGTAATAGGCCGCGTCCTGCCCGCATTCCACCGTGCCATTCTGCACCGCGTCATACACCTGCAGCGCGGGCACGATTTCACCAGCGGAGTAAATACGAAGCTGGAACTTGCCATCGGACATTTCGTTGATGATTTTGGCGAAAAGCTCTGTCCCGCCGAACAGCGTATCGAGTGACCTCGGGAAGGCCGAGGTATGGCGCCAGCGGATTTCAGGATTAGCCTGGGCCAGCGCCGGTGCGGCCAATGCTGTGGCGGCAACGGCGGTAGTGCCGAAGCCGGCTTGCTTAATAAAATTACGACGTTCCACTGCGGGAAGCTCCCCTGTTACGTGGTTGATGAGGTCTGCCAGCACCCTTATGCCGGGGCTTGGAAGTTACACTTCTAATACGCTGTGACGCGTCAGAAAAGCCGAATCTGTTCCAAAAATGCTTCTCAATGGCCAGATTTCACGCCAGTCGGCACGGTGGACAGCCGGTCGACCAGCGCAATGCCGATCGCCGAGAGGATAAAGATGGTGTGGATAATGGTCTGCCACATGATGCCCGTTTCGGTGAAGGCCGCTTGGGGCGAACCAAGGTTCCCGGCCTCAATAAAGGTCCGCAGCAAATGGATCGAGGATATGCCCACAATCGCCATGGCCAATTTGATCTTGAGCACGCTGGCATTCACATGGCTCAGCCATTCCGGCTGATCCGGATGCCCGGCAAGGTTCAGGCGCGAAACAAAGGTTTCAAACCCGCCCACAATCACCATGACCAGCAGATTGGCGATCATCACCACATCAATCAGGCCAAGGACGATCAGCATGATCTGCTGTTCGGTGAAGGTCGCGGCATCCACCACCAGATGGATCAATTCCTTGAGGAATTTGTAGACATAGACGCATTGCGCCACGATCAACCCCAGATAAAGCGGCAATTGCAGCCAGCGCGACCCGAAGATCAGGGCAGCTAGGGGGCGAAGCGGCTTCAATTCATCAGGCTGGGCCATGGGAATCCTCGGTTCATTCACGGGGCGTTGGTGACATAGGGCGGCTTTGCGGAAATGTCAGCAGGGCGCCCCTGGTCCGAACACCCTGAAACTGGCTAGATGCGGTGATGAATCACTGGCTCTTCGCCCTTGGCGCCACCATGCTGATGCAATTGGTCGCATCCTTCATGGGCCAAAGCCTGCCGGTGATTGCACCGCTGATCATGGCAAGCACAGGGTTGGCGCCGGAACGCGTCGGCAATCTTTCATCACTGACGGCACTCGCGACCGTGCTTTATCTGATGATCGGCGGCGTTTTCCTGGCGCGCATGGGGCCTGTGCGCATGCTGCAATTGGGCACTGCTGTGGCGGTGACGGCGCTGCTGGTGGCAAGCCTTGGGCAGGCTTGGGCGATATTCCTCGCGGCCTTCATGCTGGGGCTTGGCTATGGGCCAACCCCGCCGGCGGGCAGCCGCATGCTGGCAGCAACCGCGCCCCCCGCGCATCGTTCGCTGATCTTTTCCATCAAGCAGGCGGGCGCGCCGGCCGGTGGCGCGCTGGCCGGGTTGATCGCAGCGCCCGTGGCACTCGCCTATGGTTGGCCGGCGGCACTGATGCTTGCCTTCGGCTTTGGCGTACTGGCCATTCTGGTGATCCAACCGCTGCGCCCAGCTTTTGATGCAGAACGCAATCGCGCGCAGCGGTTAAACTTACATGACATTTTTTCAGCGCGCGCCATCAGCGCCCTATTGGCAACATTCAAACAGAACCCGATGCTGAAGCGCGTCACGGCGCTTTCGGTTTCTTTCGCCATTTGCCAGGGCTGCCTGTTTTCCTTCACCGTCACCTGGCTGGTTGAAAAGCGCGGCTTTGATCTGGTGCTGGCCGGCAGTGTTTTTGCAGCCATGCAATTCGCCGGCGTGGTGGCGCGCATTCTGCTGGGCTGGGTGGCGGACCGGACGGGCAATGCTTTGGCCAATCTGGTGGCGCAGGGCTTTGCTGCGGGCTGCGCCATCCTTGCCTTGGCGCTGTTGCCGGCGGATTCCGGTTTCTGGCCGCTCGCGCTGATATGCGCGCTGACAGGATTTTTCGGCGCTTCCTGGAATGGGATTTCACTGGCGGAAGTCGCGCGGCTTGCGCCCCCCGGCAAGGTTGCTGATGCAACCGCGGGTTCGACGATTTTCATCTTTCTCGGCTATGTCGCGGGGCCTTCGATTTTCGCGACCCTGGTCAGCCTGACCGGAAGCTGGATGCTGCCACAAATCCTGACGGCAGCGCAGCTTTTGCTGGTCTCAGCGCTGGTTGGGCTAACGCTCAGGAAGCCCAGTTAGGGGGGCGCTTTTCCTTGAAGGCGGCGATGCCTTCGCGCGCCTCATCGCCGGAGGCACAGCGCGCGAAAGCCAGCGCCCCGGCTTCCGCATAGCCATCGGGTGAAAGTGGGCCGAGCGCCGCGATCAGTTTCTTGGTCTCGGCCAAGGCACGCGGCGCGCCCTGCCGGCAATCCGCAATCACCGACTGAACCGCAGCTTCCAAAGCAGGCGCATCAGCCACCATCTGATGCACCAGGCCAATGCGCGCGGCTTCAGGCGCGTCAATCACATTGCCTTGCA